>NZ_VPAW01000033.1:0-27767 GCF_013419055.1 Acinetobacter sp. YH12108
GCGGTGGAAAATAACTGCCAGAACAAAGTCGATTCCATAGTTTGTATAGGTTGTTCTTTAAATGCTTTTCGAATTGCTCAATAGATTCATGATCAACGCCTGGAGCGCCACCATTCTCTTTGACTTTCTTAAATGCCTCCCAGATTAACGCTTTAGGAATGTTAAATGGTTTGGTCATAAAGTTTTGCTCCTCCTGCTTGCACAGTTGACAAATCCGTAGACCTGGATAATGCAACCCCTTCGCTCCATTACCATTACAGTAACTTCAACACTACTACGAGTTGCTCCGCCCCTTGGTGACGCATTGCTATTATCAGCCTTGCCTTTTGAGCTTGTGCCTTTCGCTTGACATCGCCACCGAAGGTTCCCGCAGTTCAACGCAAGAGCCTGAATTAGGATCGCGCTGCCTCTACGCCGGACACCGAATGGCCCGTAAGCAGGTAACGGCCAAACTAATCGCGGGGTAACTTCCATCCCCGGTTTTGATGTCATTTGAGTACTTTCGACACTTGAACGGCAGTTCACTGGTGTTCGCCTTCCTAATTCTTACCTGACATCTCTACGATGCCTTTTCCATAACGCTCACGACCGGGACTTTTGATCCAAGCCGCTTATGGTGGTTTGCTACCTGCTCCTGCAAGCCGATAGCGAGGGGCCATACCCTCATCTCTTACGCCGCTTGCTGCGGCACACTAAAGCCAGAAACCCTATCCGAAGAACTTAAGCAAGCAATTCAGACAAGAGAAAATAGCCAAGGTACCTCTTTGATTATCAATAAAGGTACGACTAATGAAACTTTTGATAAGATTGAAAAGGCCGTAATTGATCAGACTCCGCCTAAACAACTTGAAAAGGTTCAGGAAGTCTTTAATGAAGCTCGTGCTGAACGCCAGGCATATCAAGCACCTGAAAACTGGAATGCTTCTTTCGCATCAATTCCACAACTAGGTTTGTTCGTGGATGGTATGTGGCAAATTGCAGATAAGGAAACAATAGAAGACTCTATAGAATGGAATCTATTAGATTTCCCTATACAACTTGAAGGTTTTTCTATCAAAGAAACCGTCAATAGTTTTGAGATTGATCTTAATATAGATGAACAAAAACTCAATTATGCGTTACTTCAGAATCAACAAGCTCAATTTTCTAATATGCCGACTCTGGTTACTGAAACCGATCTTATTAATTGGCTTGATCGCAAAGTAAGTAGACAAGGGGTAACGCAAGTTCAGCTAAGAGCATATTTAACAAAACTGTTAAGTTATTTGCTTCACGTAAAAAACTTTACTCTTACACAATTACATCGTGCTCAGTTCCAACTATCCCTAGCCATCACAAAAGAATTGGATCGGTTATTTGAGTTGGCGCGTCAACAGGCTTTCCAAGGCGATTTGTTTAGTCAATTCCAAGTGGCCAATCAGCCTCAACCTGAAAATACATTTAAGTTTGAACCAGGCAAGTATCCTGTAAAGAAACCTTATCGTGGTGGATGCAAGTTTGAAAAACACTTCTATGCTCAAATTGACGACCTAAGAGAAAAAACTGAAGGTGGTAGCCTTTCGGAAGAGTTTCGATGTGCTCAACTACTTGAATGGCACTCTCGAGTAAAATATTGGGTCCGAAATATACCGAAACAGCCACAAACATCATTTTGGTTGCCTACTGGTAAGGACTATTTTTATCCAGACTTTGTTGCTGAGTTGGATGATGGATCTATATTCGTTCTTGAGTATAAAGGTAGTCACTTAGATAGTGCCGATGATGCGAGAGTTAAAGATGCTATTGGTAGACAGTGGGCTAAAGATAGCCAGGGTAAGCGTATTTTTCTTATGGCGACAAAACTAGATAAAAACGGACGTAGTTTGGAAGATCAAATTAACCATGCTTTAGCAAAATAGATATATACCCACTAAAAAAGCCCCGATATTCGGGGCTTTTTCATATCTGCTTTTACATATCGAACGACTGTCCACGTTCGTTAGTTTTGTTTAAATTTTGCGGTTCTATACCATACAGCTTTAGACCATCACCTAGAACGAGATCATCTACACGCTTTTCAAAACGAGTAAAGAAATCGTTCAGTCTTTGGAAGACTGGTGGTTCATCTAACAGTTTGGCCATGTTGTTTAATGTTTTACTTAGACCGTTCACAAGATTGAACTTTTGTTGACGGTCCAAAGACAAGCTGTTCGATGTATCTAAAAGGGTGGTGAGGCTTTCTTGAACCTTTTGATAGTTTTGATCATTGGTCACATTACTGACAATCAAATGCACTACTTTGTTTTTGATCTTCAATGTATCCAGATTCAATTGATCAAATGCAATGGTCCTATCAGTAAGATTTTCTCTAAATGTTTTGAGATTCTGCCACTCTGGATGTGCAGCCTCTAAATCAGATAAAACTTTCATGATTGACGCACGGTATTCGCTATCAGACGCACTAATCACAAAAAGTTCAGGATACGACCGCTTCTTAGAAACTTCTTCCTGAGCTTTATTGAGCTTATCTTCAGCGACAGCAATTGAACCCTCAACATCGGCATTACTAATACCAGCTTCATGAATTAACTTTCTAGCTTTATACATTTCTGCTGAATGAAGCCAAAAAGCGGTAAAGATAGCTGACTTAGCGTAGCTATGATGATCGATACCTTGCTGAAGGTTTTGTTCGGGAATGGTCGAACGATCCACACTCTGCAATTTAACTGTATCTTTGTTGATGTCCTTGGATACATCAATATGTACTTTGGTATTTTGCATGCTATCCATACTTGGGTTTGTGCTAGTGGTTGGTTCTTTGGCACCCATTTTCTCGAATTCAATATCACCGGCTTTAATCTTTTGATGGCCATCTGCAGTAGCTACAACTTTCAAAACATCATTTTGAACTTTGGTGACATCAATTTCAGAAAGGATCTCCATATAAGACTTAATGCCCTCAAGAGTCATGACGGGCGAAGATACAGGTGCCGTAGCGGTTGGAGTTGATTTATCATCAAATGCTTTATCAAATGACGGCGGTTGGTACTTTGGTTTTGCATAGGATTTCGTGCTACCTGTACCAGCTGGTCCATCATAGTTAGCTTTTGATAGATCTTGTTTACGCTTTTCAATATTTGCGTTGTAATTTTCAATATTTGCTTGGTTTTTAGCTCGTATGTTCTGCAATTCCAGATATTTTTCATCTGATTGTGCAATCACAATGCCGTAATTCGGTTGGTATTCTTTATTAGGGAACTTGGCTGCATAAGCTTCGCGTTGACGGTTGTAGCGGTTAATTGCATACGCAACTTCAGGGATCTTGTTGTCTATACGTTTGACGGCGTTATTTAGTTCTTTTGCCAACTCTGCAGCTAAACGTTCAACACCTAAATATTGACGAGCATCATCCCAATCAGAAACAGATAATTTATTTTGGAAAACTGGGGGTAGGGTGATACGTGTATTTTCATGTTTGCTCACATCACCTAACACACCACTTAATGAAAAGTTGTGACAAGCTTCTTGTAAGCCAGGATTCAAACCAGACTCAAGCGTTTGGCCAGCATCGTTATCATAACCAACAAATATATTGGCTTCAGGATTGATGCTGCGGATAAGCTCAGCAACACTTGAGATATTGGATTTACTGTATGACGCTAAAACTTGTGTGTTTTCTGCAGTAAAACCCTCACCCAATAAACCAAGCTCTAAACCAGCATCCAACGCCTTACGTGCGCTGATCGCTGTTGCCCAACCCTCCTTGATCAAATAGTTCTTTGCATTTGGGTTAAAGACTTCATAGCCAACATCAGGATTTTTGCTAACAGGCAAGAATGCATCTTTCGTTTTGGCTTTATCAAAAAAGTACTTGCCCTTATGCAGTACTTCTTCAAGCTTGTTGGTTTCTTTGTTGCGCTTTTTTTGGCGATGGTGGGTGATACGCTGTAAATTGACGACTTTGTTATTGGTGTCAATTAACGGTGCAAGAATGACAGCTCTGCTTTTACGTAAATCAAAGCCTTTTTTCTTTTCGCCCTCAAGCTCAGGTTCAAAGTTGATAAAATGCTTTTGATACGCTAATACATTCTCTACTGTTTCAACGAGAAGCTGTTGATTGGTGGCTGATTCAGGAAGTTCACGCTTTACTGCTTCAATGGCTTCATCACGGGTAAAGTTATCTTTACGCATGATTTTAGCGCCGTATGGCTCTAGGTTCTTTTCAACCATATACGGCATTTGTCGAATGTCGCGTTTAAAGGTCTGAATGCTTCCAGTTTTATTATTAAAAAATGAATCGTCAATAACTTTACCAGCACGTTGCCACTCAATACGGATAGCGATTTGTGCAGCTAAGAGCTCTTTTTCTTGTTGAAGTAGATGCTTCTTTTGAGCTTCTTCAAACTCACGTACACGGCGATCAACATCTTCTTTGCTTGGTGGTTTGTAGTTAGGGTTTGAATCTCGTTGAGGCTTGATTACGTTCTTATAGTGGTCAGCAAAAGCAATTGAGATTTCAATGTCAGTTACACCAAAGCGGTGTCCTTTGAGCACTGGCCAGTATTCACCAGTATCACGGTTCATGTTTGGATAGATCCAATACATCCCTCGTGGTTTGACATTGTTGCTACTTGATTTACTAGGGTTATCTGATTCGGTGAGGCAAGGCACTTTTTCATCAAATACGGTCACGAATTGATATTTACCAGATGACTTGAATACGAATCCGTAGTTTCGCTCCAGTTCTTCTTGGAAAAACTGAAACATCGTATTTAAATCACAATTATGTCGGGCGCTCGGTACTTTCTCAGCCATAACAATTCCAATTTCTAATATATATTCAGGTGCAATGTGCTACCCAGGTTGCATAGGACTATTAATCATATGCTTAAGAAAATTTATACTTTTAGTATATACCGATTCTAAAAACATTTCTGTTTAATCTTTAATATAAGCTATGTCTAATAAAGGTTTAAAGAAAAATTAAAAGTTTTAATTTATTATTTTAATAAAAAAGATTTAAGCCCTCAATGTTATAATTTACAGACAATAAATAGGTTATGAGTGACCACTTATTTAGGGTTAAATTACTTTTATTAATTTGAGGTTTATATGTCAAAACAGTTTTTTTCGGGTTCTGTTGTAATCAATGGCAACGCCAATGTATACAGTTCAGGTTCAAACCATCAAATCGTTGGAAGTGGAAAACGAGTGACTAAGCAAGTACCTGTAAGCCCATTTAACGAAATCTGTATGAAAGGTCCAATGAGTCTGAAGTTTTTTGCTTCAAGTGATTCTAAAATGGAAATTACTGCAGACGATAATATTGTGGATCTTATTAGTGCTACTTTTCAGGGTGGTGTATTGGTTTTAGCTATTCAGGACAATGTGAGTTTTAGTACTCGTTCACCGTTAGAAGTATCGATCACTTACCCAACTTTAAAAGCTATTGATTTAAAAGGTTCAGGCAATATCCAGATCTTAAATCTAAATGAAGATAAATTTACCGCAAGTATTAGTGGATCTGGAAATATGGATTTAGACGGTACCATTGAACACTGTGTCTTATCTTTGAAAGGATCAGGCAATTTTGATGCGTTACCACTGAAAAGCACCAATTTAGAAGTGGCGCTATCTGGTTCAGGCAATATCTTTTGTACAGCTATCAATTCAGCTCAAGTACAGCTTTCAGGCTCAGGCAACGTTAAAGTTTATGGAAACCCAATCCATAAGACACAAAACCGAACTGGTTCAGGACAAATTAGTTTTAAATAGGTCGATAAACCTAGTTGTAAGACACTAAACCGAACTAGATCAGGAAACATTTGTCTTAAGTAGATCGATAAACCTAGTTCAATGAAAGTTTAGAGAAAAATAAACCCCAAAAGTTTGCTACCTTTGGGGGTCTATGTTTGACATTCAAATTATCGAAATAAAAATATTATTAATGAAGTTTTCGGACCATTCAGGATCGTTCGATTTACTCAAAATATCTTTGAGCCAAACCTTTAATGTTTCAATTGGATAATCTGCATTTTTGTATAAGTTAATCACGGTGATAATCTGTTGATTCAGTGCTGTTGTTGAATCATTACGTGCGATCATTTCTACAAGTTTTGTGTAGGCCTGAAGGAGTTCTGGTTCTTCAGCTCCAGTGACTTTACGGGGTTGCTTGCTAATCTGGCCAAGAATCTCAATAAATTGTTCTTTGACCAGCTCAATCGGGTGGATCTGACTAAATCCCTGTTGAGTCAGTAAGGCGTATGCGCGTAAAACCAAGCTAAACCAATTCTTTTTGGTCATGCTATCAGGATAGAGGCCTATATCATCCAACTGTTGTTTGATGCCAAAGAATAGGGCACTGATAGAGTAGTTCGGGTTAACCGTGCTTTGAATTGCAGTCGTCCACACGGCATTTTGCATTTTATGACGTATAACATCACGCGTGTAATCAACGCCGTATAAACATTTAAAATCGTTCCAGTCACTTAGATCTAGCTGTTCTTCAGTAAATTCAGGTCCAATCATGGCTGCGTTTACAGCTCGGCATGCTTCTGTTGCGTAATAGATACCGGGATTGCGCTTTATTTTGCTTTCTAATGCTGTTTTATGGTCATTATCATTGAAAATATAGAAGCGTGAAAACGGGAATTCGGCACGGAAATCACGTACTACATTCATGATGTTGCCAGCCACGTACACGACAATGACTGGAATAGAGTATTGAATTGATTCTGCAATTGCTTCACCAGTGGCGTAGCCCTCACAAAAGATTATCCGATCTTGGTTCCATGCATCCAATGGATCTTTATATAAGATTTTGAAAGCGCCGTTTGCAAGTACACCACGTAATGTAAACTTATCTTCACCACGCTTGTTTTTGTGTTCAGCGATGGTCTGAAGGAAAATGATTTGATTTTTGAGGTTTTGCCCCTCAACTAAAAGCTTGTTCTGACGTAGCGACTGTTGATCTAGATCTGGTTGCAGATCAATAATACGGTTCAGAATAATGGTGTTGTTCTTGTGTTGAGGGTAGTACTGGCTGACATAATCAATCAGCTCATTTTTAGTGAAGTTGCTTGGATTGTACAATCTAGCATGACTGAAGCTAATCTGCTTTTTCACATTGTAGTTGTGTGGACGGTTTGGCAAGGGTAGGCTTCTGGCCCATTCAAAACCCGTATAGATTTGAGCCAATATCTCTTGGTCTTTTTTGTTCTTCTCAGCACTTTTGCATGAGTTTAAGAAGCGTTTAAGATCTTCTTCTTGCTGTTCCTTGGTATATACGGTGTCACCAGGTTGCAGATCCATTTCTTGAATGTATTCATACAAGCTGTAAGTGAAGTTTGCACCGCCAGCATGAAACCAACCATAAGACATACGTGCGTTATCTAGATCTACGAGATACCAGGCCGTTTTTTTCTTATTTTTTGTGGCGTCATTGTGGTGATTGGTTCTGAGGTAAATACGTTTAGAGCTTCGTTCAAGCTGAAAGTCACTCTCACGATCAAATACAATGCCCTCATTTTCAAGATGCGATCTAAATATTTTAGATAGCGTACCAATATCGATACCATACTTGATCATGAGGGGGTTCATAAATAAAGAAACTCACTTATAAATATTTTATAACCAGCGGTTGAGCGACTACATATTTTGATGGGTTGTTAGTTTGCAACGTGATTTCATGAGCGTAATGCCATGCCTTAGTGATACGGTTTAGGATGACACTTTCAAGGTCGTCTTCTAAGAATTCGTAAAGATTAAATCGCACGTTGTTTAAGATCAGTTTTTTATAACCTTTCACAAGGGTATTTAAAAAATTCTGGGATTGGTCCATAAAGGCGTTAACGTCAGCATCATAACTTATTGTTTTATTCACGACTGCATTATAAAAGTACTGCTCAGAATCAATTTTAATAATATGCATCTGCTCTAAGAATGACTCTAAATAAGCTGGATGCATATTTTTACTTAAAAACTTACAGATCCGCTTATTCTTGTTGTCGTTAAAATAGATGTATTTAGAGGTTAGCTCAGCATTAATCACTGTGACATATTCGCCGTCCACACGAAACTTCACGGTATTATTGTTGGTGAACTGCAGCATTAATTCTGTGAAGATATAGCTATCTAACGTTTTTTCATGCTTAAACGTCTGCTTGTCCAAGAAATAACTGTTGTACTGAAGATCTGCAACATTGGCATAGCTTTGAACGAATTGAGCGATGTCATTGTGCATGTTTTGGGTGTCGAGATCCGATACTTCAGTTGAAACCGATTGAAAGGCACTATTTTTATAAAGATGCCCCAATAATTCTGTTTGATTGTAGTTTTTAGGTTTAACTTTCAAGCCAACAGTAAACTCGTCTTGCTCATAATTCCCTTTAATTAGATTGCTTAAATAACTTTCAGCTTCTTGAAAAGATACGTTTCCAAGGTTGTCTAAAAATGATTTTAAGGAAGTGCCATCTAATCGTACTGCAACATGAGATATAAATGATGGATCGAACTCGAAACGCATAATACTTCATTGATTGAAATGGGTATTAAAATTATATAACAGGTTTAAGGAAAAAAGAATGAAAACCTTTAAGTATTATTACCATAAAAGTAATTTTGAATTGATTTAATAAGTTTAGTTTCGGTTTCTTGAGTATATAAACTACCTGAAATTAGTTTTAAGCCAGTATCAGTTTTAAGCCAATGTAGTGTATTAAAATGGTCATTAGCGATATGGCTACTCTTGTGCATGCGCGACACAAAACCAGTGTTCAGACCAGTATCAAACAGGCGTGGACAACTTGGTGCGTGGACATGATAGAGGACTTCACGGCGTTGATTGCTAGAGGGTGATTTACCTACGCCACGGCGTACTGGCATACCTTTGTGCTTTCTATAACTATTGAGAAATGAATCAATCGTATCGTTATACGTGGGTTGCATCAGGTAGCCACGGTGATTGTAGATGTCAGTTTTAGGATGAATAGAGAAATTAAATAAGCTAAGCATTTTACCAAGTAAGATTAATAGCTCAGGACTACCTTTAAGGTTGGTACCAATCAAACTATCTTTAATGGTTTTAATAGTATCCGTGCGATACTCTAAAACCACATAGTCTCCCCAATTAGAGGTTAAGCTTAAAGGATCTTCATCAGATATGTTGGCTTCAGTATCTTCATAGCAAAACACGATGATCAGTACTTTAACGTTGTTTCCGTTAAACAAAACTTCGTTTTGATGCGCGAAAAAACCATATAAAGGTTTGTCGTTGTGTCCTAGACCTGGTGTATGAATAAAGTTGGTCCACTGAAAGTAGTAATTCAGCAAATGACCATCGACATAGCGACCGTTTTCATCATTCAATAGGGTGCGATATACATCATTTTCAAGCTTTAGCACGGGTTGGCTGTACCGCCAAGCGCTCAACGCTGCAGTCGTAAATGCAAAGTCATAAAAGTTAAACTCAGGGTTCATATTTTTATAGAACAATGCATAAGGCTGTAACACACTTTCCCATACCTGTAATGGGATAAAGATGTTGGAACCCCACTTAGGAATCTCCGCAAAATAACCAGTGCCATAGGTATGATTTACGTTATCCCAAAACAGGCGTTCTAGCTGTTTATAGTCTGGAATGTCTTCGCTTTTAACCAATGATGCTGTACATAATGCTAACTTTTTCTCCAGTGCCAATAATTGACTGACAGGAGGGTATAAGCGACCAGCTTTTTGCGTAAAAACTTCCGCATTCAACTTTGATATAACATCAGCAAAGATTGAATCTTTCACTATACTGGTCTTCCATAAAAGGTGTGTGAGGGTGGCTAATTAGTATAAGGCATTCTAACAAGTTGTATGTATTCTATAAGGCGTAAAACTCTAAAAAGTTGATAATATATATCAGTTTTTAAAGCATTCACATTTCATACATAATTCTAACCTTGCTCAAATATAACATCATATTGTTTGCGATTTCTAAACAACAGTTTAACTAATCTGCAATATATCAGGGTAGAGCTGAGTATAGGGCTTAATCATTACTTTTGTTCAGCATGAGATAATAGTTTGTGGAATTTCCGTGAATATGATTAAAAAAGCTTTAAAACTTATTAGAGATCGGTTATATTACGAATCAAGGGATATTACCCTATTTAATAAACTATTAGACTGAGATTGTTCTAATAGTTTTTTTTTGCCCTTTTTTTGACATTTCCTGTTTTTTCTTCTATAGCTTCTGCTATATTTCTCCATATTTTACTCTATTTTTCGTTATTTTGATTAATTTTTGATCAATGTTAAAAGCTTAAATAATCAACAACTTAGCCATTTATACCCACTACTATCCACAAAAACCTGTGCATAAAAAAACCAAATATTAAATCCCAAAATGGAATTTCTTCAATTTTAAGCTATAATTATGCTCATAGTTTTAATCATTGTAGTGGACTTAGTTATGAGCCATGTAGACCAAATAGAAACGATTAAAATTACTAACCGCGAAATCGGAATATTGCCTAACAATGTGCCAGTAGTAGATCAGTTTTTGAATAACTACCGCACACATAAAGCATCAACGACTCATTCAGTGGCTAGTAATTCACCTTTAATGAACATTACCAATTCAATGCATGTGCATCGAGTAGAAGATTCCCCCTATACTCAACCTATTCGTAAACTTCATTAGAAATAAAAAAAGCAGCGATTTCGCTGCTTTTTTATTGCCTATTGCATTTCTTTAGTGCTGATCCATATAGCTTTGAGTGAGCTTCTTACGCTCGTAATTCTCTTTGAGCTGTATGCCAATACCAATAATTATTATAGGTAAAATGGCTAGGGCAAAAAGAATGCAGATCGAATCAAAAATTGGCCTGGGCATATGAGCGCATTATTGCGGATTCGCATTGGTTAATTCCTCCAGTGTTGGTGGTTTTGTGGCGACTGGTTCATTTGCTGGTGCTTCAGGTGACACTTCTGGTACTTCAGGTGATACTTCTGGTGTTGAACTTGGTTCTTGTTGTGGATCTAACTTGTCTTCATAAGACTCTTGTGGAAGGCTATTGCTTGCAACAAAGTTATCTAGAATATCCTGAGCCTTATATGCCTTATTGCATTCGTCATTTGAGGCGTACATTTCTTTTTGTACGCTATCGTCTAAATACTTTTCTCGGCCATCACTAACATCATCGCTGTAATAACCAGCTTTCTTAGCAGAATCTATATAAATGGAATAACAAATATTTAAAACATTACTACGCTCGTAATCATGTTTGTAATACCAGTCAATACTACGTTCCTTTGCATCAGTTTTCGTATCTTCAAGGTATTGATCTAAGCGTTTCTCTTGTGGCGTAGACGAACACCCGATGATTAACAATGAGGTGCTTAAAACTATAAGTTTTTTAATCATGGTTTTAGCTTAAAACAAACGATACCTTTATAGTACAACATTAATTCGTTAAATAATATTTTTGGAATTTTAATTTGTGACGGTTAAACAGTGCATTTTCAAACAATTAAGCCATTTTTTCCCATAATTTTAGATAAATATTGTTGTCTTTTTTCGCGTAGATTATTGAAAACAGGAAGTAATTTAACCACTTGAAATGTTCATCCAACTAAAGATTAAGAAATAAGCCCTTAAAAGTGTTTGTTTATCAACCCTTAAACCTATTTAAACATTTTAAAATTGTATATACTTAAACCATTACTAGATTAACTTCAGTAATTATTACTAAAGAAAGTTAAAAATTGGATGAATTTTAATGAGTAGTTTGTTCATAGTAGAGTCACCCGGAAAGGTCGAAAAAATTCAACATATCTTGGATGACCTGTATCCGCACGAATTCGTTGTACGCGCTTCAGTTGGCCATGTATGTGATTTACCTAATCATGAGATCGGTTTCTCATATCCAGCCTTTGTTCCTAAATACGAAATATCTCAAAATAAAACACGCGTTGTTCAAGAATTAAGACAGGCTGCTAAAAATGCAGATACGGTTTTCCTCGCAACTGACTTGGACCGTGAAGGTGAAGCCATTGCATATCACTTAAAACGTATCCTGAACTTATCTGACGATCAGTATATTCGCGTCAAATATAACGCTATTGATAAAACTACGATCGCTAATGCACTTCAAAATGGTGAAGAGCTGGATCAAGGTATGGTGGCATCTCAAGAAACACGCCGTTTCCTTGACCGTATGATCGGTTTTTACTTGTATGAGCCAATTTCAAATATTTTAAAAGGCAAATTTCCTGTTGGCCGTGTTCAATCTGCCGTACTCGTTGTGCTTGGTGATTTAGAAGATCTACTGAAAAACTTCAAATCACATGAACATTACAACCTTGAAGTAACTCTAAAACAAGGTTGGGCTGCGAAATGGGATTTTTCTAAGTGGCTTAATCCTGAAATGAAGGATGTGCACAATAACCAGTGGTTAGATAAAGCTTCAATTACCCGTCTACAAAGCGAAATTGATAAAAAAGACTTAACCATTACCAGTGTTGAAACTAAGCCATCTTTCCGTAGTGCTCCAGCGCCGTTTATTACTGTTGATCTGCAAGCTGCAGCTGCAGCGCGTCTTGGTTTGGATCTAAAACAAACTATGGATGCAGCGCAAAAGTTATATGAAGGTGGTTATATCACTTACCATCGTACTGATGCTGCCGTAATTTCGCCTGAGGGCATGCAAGCTCTAGAAGCTTTTGGTGAGAGAGAGGGCATTGCGATTATCGGCAATAAAGCCAAATCTCGCGATGGTGCTCAAGAAGCACATGAATGTATTCGTCCTAGTGACTTCTTTACCTTTGAAGCTGGTGAGGACAAAGTTCAAAAGGATCTATACCGTCTAATCTGGTTGCGTACTGTTGCATCGCAAATGGCTCCAGCTGAATACGAAGTTAAATCCGTTGTAGGTGTCTATAAAGATGTCACGCTCAATGTAGATGGTGAAAGCATTACTAAAGATGCTGAATTCAAAGCTTCTAGCCGTATCTTAAAGGAAGATGGTTGGTTGGGTTTATTAAAGACCTACAGTATTGATGAAAATGCACTTGAATACGTGGACGGTGAAGAAGATTCAGAAAAAGAACCTGAACATACGCTACCTATGGATATTGAGGTCGGTCAAAACCACAATGTTATTGCTGGTAAAGTTATCGCGACCAAAACCAAACCACGTTCACGCTACACCGTACCATCATTGGTCAAATTACTTGAGAAAAAAGGAATTGGTCGTCCTAGTACTTATCAATCAATCTTTGAACGTTTAATCAAGCACGGCTATATCAAGCTTGTTAAAAAGAAAATTGAAGTTACACCGCATGGATTGACCTTGATTCAAAACATTAGAGGTAAGTTTAGTTTTGCAGATCCGCTTTACACCAAAGAAATTGAAGAAACACTGGATCTAATCGCTACTGGTGATGCCGATTACAAACAAGAACTCCAAAAGTTCCATTTAGGGATTGAAAGTGAATTAGGACAGTTCTCAAAACATTGGCTTGATTCATTCCCTATCTACAAATGTAATAACTGTGATGACGGACGCATGTTGCCGAAAATCGGTACCAATCGCGACAAAACAACATCGGTCTACTGGTCATGTAATTCATGCAAAAGTTCAGCGCCAAACAGAAATGTTGATGGTAAAGATGAACCGGGTAAGCCAACTGTACGTGAGCCAACTGCTCATTTATGTTTATGTGGCAAATCACTGACTCAGGTTACAACTGATAAATCTGTATTTTTTGAGTGCTCTCAACGTGCGTTCGTAGATGGCACCTGTAAAGAAACATACCGTTCTACAAATGACGAAAGCGGTAACTTGGTTCCTGATTTTGACGAATATCGCCGTAACCATACATACAAATGTCAGCTTGAAGGGTGTGGCGGTTGGTTGCGTGAGTTAAAAGGTATTTCAACTTCTTCAGGTAAGCCGTATCACTTCTTTTCTTGTGAAAAATCCAATCCAAACCTGAAAGGCAAAAAATGTAAGTCGGGTCCATTAGAGGTGTTCCCTGATGGTAGTCCTAACTACGAGCCAAGATTCCAAGTGACCAAAACAGAGTATCCATGTATCTGTAAAAAGCCTCTTGTACATACCAAGTACCGCAAAGAACCTGGTGTTTACGAAGAGCGATACAGTTGTGAAGCTGCATCATGTAAACGTTATTTCGACATATTGCCAGATGGATCACCAGATACCCAACTTACAAAATCTCGCACTGGCAACGAAGCCAAGTGTTTTGAGTGTGGCCAGACCATGATTCAGTCTGCATTTAATTTACGTGGTGAACGTAAGTATAAATGGGATTGCTTTAGCTGTGGTGCAAGTGGATACGACAACAACGGTGAGCCAGTTCAACGTGGCAAAAAGAAAGCCAAGTCTAAATCGACCTCTACAAAAGCTAAATCAAGTAAATAATTGAATAGGTGAATAAATGAGTAATCACGAACCAGATGATATGGACAACATCGGGAAGGAAGCTGAAGAAGCGATCAAAATCCAACCCGATGATGAACATGTAAGTGAGCCTGAACAGCCAGCCAAGACAGCAAAGAAGGGCAAAAAAGTAAACATTGATGAAAACTTTTTTGCTAAGCATAAAAAGCTAATCTTGATTGGCGGTGGTGTTCTTTTCTTTTTGTTATTTGCTGTGGTTATTTTTGGCAATCAAAACATCGAAGTTGAACGTCCACAACAAAGCGATGTTGAACTTGAAGCTCGACTGCAGAGTGAAGTTGCAAGACGAGTAAAAGAAGAAAGTATGAAATTGGCTGCTCAGCGCAATAAAATTATCGACCGTATTAGTCGTAACTTTGACTGTAACGCACCACAAGTATTCTGTCATGCACAAGATACGTCAGAACCGTATTCAACTGTCGTTTCTAGTTTGCAGAACTTCCAATTTCAGCCAGATACGCCGTATGAAGTTTACATTGAAGTCTACCCCTTGAAAGTGGATGCCCAAAACCCACAAACAAGTCAGCGTAAAGGAAGTGTTTGTAGCGCGAACAACGTGCACCTTTTCTTATGCCAAAAAATCGTAATGAAAAATCCTGCGCTTATGGCCAATCAGATCCGCGAACTATATGCGCTACTAACGCCGTCTATGACTTATCGCTTGCAGATCAGCAGTCGTCCAATTACGCCAAGTGACATCGATCTGACATTGATTACTACCGAACTGGACAAAATGAATGCCGATTCTGCAACTGCTAGTGAACCTGAATTGGAGTGTGTACCGCCAGATCCTAAAAAAGATCCTGTTGCGTACAACTTATACGAAACAGGGGGCATGTCTTGTCAAGACATCATGAAGGACTTAGCTGCACGTAAGACAACTGCTCCAGCTGGTCAACCTGGTCAAGCTCAACAAAGTGGTGGTGAACAACCACAACATCCTGATGCATTTGGTACGCCAGTAGCAACACATTAAACATACTAATAAGAAACGGATTGATTTTGGTTAATCCGCTATTAATTGGCTTTTGGTTGAGAATACTAATTTAAGCATCTGTTTATCAAATAGATCTTAAAAAAATGAAACAATAAAATGCAGATTTATTCTGCATTTTTTAATTTTCACATTACAATAGTTTAAATTCGCAACTTTTAAGCAACCGGGTACGCTATGAACAACCCAACCAAAATTCAAGATCTGCAAGTGGCAGATTTGCCGTCCACGTTTAAGCTGAAGAAAAAACATAAAGAAGAAGTTTTTCTGAAGTACAAAGAGTTGAATGAGGCACTATTCAAAGTAGGGTACATTCCAGTGACGTTCTCAGACTTTGTGCATGCACTTATAGAAACTGGCGTAAAGGGATTTTCTGTCGAAGAATATGTCAACGCTCAATTAAACTCTTAATTTTAGAACTCTAATTATTTTTTTGATGTCAAAAAAAATGGACCACATTCGTAATCCATTCCTTTATTTTCTTTAACGATTAACTTTCTATTTTGGTACCACACTGAGGGCAAAACAGCATATTGTCCTGAAGTGGTTCACCACATTTCACACAAAACATATTCTTTTTCGGTTTGATGATCACTGGTACTTGATCTGATAGATCCTGACTGTGTGTTTCAGGGTTATTCATCAATCCAAGATGTGTACCATGTGTTCTTGGTGAGTTTTTATTGATTGCGCTATTCATCTGGTTCATAGATGACATGCGGTTAATATCTACTTCAGACGTTGGGGCAACCACAATGCTTTGGCTTTTGGCAAAGTCGGCTAAATGCTCTTTCAGTACAACAGCATCATCAGTACAAGCAGTCATGCTCAAGATCGCACGGTTTTGATATTTACCGAAGGTCGTTGTGCTAATTTCAGCGTACCAGACACGTAACGTCATGGTTTCAACATTGATGACTTCTTTTTGTGATTTCACGCTGTCGTCAAGGTAACGGCCAAAGTTCATTTGAGACAATTGATAGCTACCTTTAGCCTCAACCCATATTAGTTTTGATACAAAGTCAAAACGGCTCCATAGGTAATTACCGTGCTCAAAACAAAACTTCCCTAAGATCCACATCGATACACCAAAGAAACCATAAGTGAAGTCGCTAAAATCCAGATAGCTTCCGTTATATAGACCTTTGGCAAAAATAGTCATTAATACGACTGAAGCAATAAAACTTAACAATCCAAAACTATTGAGGATGGCTAACCAGCGATACTTTTCTTCTTTGAAGCATGAGCTCAATGTCATATCACGAAGGGTATTGATTGGCACTGGTTGAGTTTCTTCTAAGATCTCACCCTCAAAAGCACCGTTTTTACTGCGAGAGTTGATAACTGGCAACTGGCGTGAATAGATTCTGTTAGGAATAGCACTTTCCCAATTCTTTTGTAGATGGCGTTCAAGTTCATCAAACAATTGCATTGGTTGGCAATTCATACTCAAACTATCCTGAACGACTCCAGCACTGGCTTGTGGTGGCTGTTTTACCATTTGAGCAATCACGGCCAAGAAGAATATCGCAATCGCAATCAGCGCTGCAATTAACGTAAAAATTGCTTTATCCATGCTTGGCAACCAAATAGGTGCAACTGCATGTTGGGTAAGGATAGGAACCAATACAGGTCCAAGAATGGCGACTAAAACCAAACCAATGACTTTAGATAAACCAATTTCTTGTGCACCTGAGTTCGGATTAGCCATAGGACGCAATAAAACAATCAAAATAATGGCGTTGTAAACAATCCCAAGCCAAGCACCTGTATTGGGTGATGCACCCACATACGCGATTAGAGCACTCACTAAGGTAATCAGAAAAACAATCGCATTTTGAAATTGAGCTTCTGCAGCGTTACGGATGAATAATGGCGAAAAAATAAGATTAGGGAACAGTGAATATAGAATCCCGTTCACTGAGCCTTTTGGTTCTTCATAAATCAAAGCGCTTTGGCGTAGGATCTCTTTAATATCGGTTGCACCAGGATAAGCACCAGTTTCTTGAATGGATAACTCCTGTGCAAGTCCGGCTGGTTGATCACGACCAAAGTAGAACTTTAGGTTTGATAAGCCTGTGGTCAGCAGTAGAGCGCCATAACTGAACATTGCTAGACCAACTATAAGCGGTGGTAGTGCAACAAATACACCGTTACTGAATAGACCTTTTGCACTGAAAATTAAGCTTAGGCCAGCCAGCATAAAAACGATGGCACCGATCACTTTAAAAATGTTTTCTATTCGGTAGGGATTAGGGAATTCAAACCGCTTATCTTGCGAGTTATATTCATATGCCATTTTTAATACTCCTTAACGCATTTATCTAATTACGTTTTAACTGGTTAATTATAACTAAGTCGTGGGGTATAAAGTTTTTTTAGTTAAAATGAATCACTGTTTTAGTTAAGTTTTAATAAGGGAATTTAAAAAGTATTTTAAAGGCGCATTAAAAAAGGGGATAACGAATCCCCTTTAAAGATGTACCAAGCTTATGTGCTGTTATTTGTTTTGATCTGCTTGTTTTTGAGCATCTGCAGCTGCAGCGTTCAGCATAGAAGACATATCATTTTGCTCGTCCTCTTTTGGTGGATTTTGTTCTGCAGTTTTTTGATGTGCATCAAAATCGTGGCCCTCAACTTTTGAAGGTTTTTCATTATCGACATAAGCTTCACGCGCTGCTTGTAGGTCTGCAGATGGATCTACTTTGTCAATTTGTTCATCTGGTTGAATAGGTTTTGATTGAGATGTTGATTCTTCTTTTTTACTACAACCAACTAAAACCAAACCTACAGATAATAAGCCAGTTAATAATAGAGTTTTGAATGACATTTAATCGCCTCCAGCGAAACATAAGCAAAGGTATAGTCACATATACTTATAATGTATATACCAAAATTTAACTAAAACTAGTCCGTTGTATAACGTGACCTTTATAAAAACGGTTTAAGTATATACCAATTGCAAATTTTCTTGTTATCGGCTGAAAGCTAATAGAATAGGGTATCGCTTAACGACACTATATAATGGCAAAAAAAAACCACCTTTTACGGTGGTTTCACTAGTTTTAAAGATTAAATCTCTTTAAGGTCTAGATTTTGTTCGCAATAACTACGTACAGCTTCTTTATCTGAAGGATCTAAACCCTTTTCAATCATTTCTTCACGTAACCATTTAATTACTTGACCGCGACCAGCCCAACGTAAGCTGTTGTTTTCACGGTGAACCCATTCATGCGTAAGCTTACGTTTTTGACGTCTTACAGGCTCAACTTTTGTGGTATCAATGTGGTTGTTTTTTAGATATTCACTAAGTGTATGGATGTCCACAACACCATCGGCAGTAATTTTTTCTGAAATGATTGCATTAATGGCACTAACAGCATCGTGAAAAGCTTTATTTTCTTTAACGACTAGTTGTTGTTGAAGTTCTTCAATATAATTCTGAAGTTCAACAGGTGACATTTGAGCAACATTTTCTGGTTTTGATACATTTAACATGTCATTAGTTCCAGTATTGCGAGTTAAGTTGTTCATGATTAAACCTTTAGAAATATATTTGAAAATTAATTCAAAATATCTCTTACGACAAAACCATTTTTACACATTTACATTATTAAAATCAATTAGAGTTAATCGTATTTATACCTAAATATACCTTGAAATGGTTTTTCTTATAACTTTTATGTCTGGAATTTCCTTAAACCTAATGACAGGAATGCCAGCACTCTTCAAAAGCTCGTCACGCCTTTTATCTTTATCCTGGGTATATTTATGATAATGCCCATCAAGCTCAATAGATAATATAGGATTGTAGTCTTCATCAACAATCAAATAGTCCACGTAAAGCCTAGAAAACTGATTTCGGGTACTTATGTTTTGCGTGGTCATAAAAGCACTCATGCTTACTTGCACCAAAATGTTGCGTGATGGAATGACCTGTTCTAGTGCATCAAGCATTGTAATCTCGTCTTTTGTAAGGACTTTTTTAGATACAAGCTCCTGATTCTTTTGAGGCTTACGATAGCCTTTTTTTGAATTCTTTTTGGCTTTAGTTTTAGGTTTGCGAAATACGCCACATAAAGCAAAAACGAACTTATACACTATATAAAACAATAATGAATAAATTATAGACTTTAACAAAAAGGAATTTAAAATCGTTTCCATAAACCTAATACACAACAAATTTTAAAGGGTGCTTAAACTTCTTAAACATATTAGATAGTTTTAACGGTGATTGATACGAATTAACTAAAAATGTTTAAGGACTATTAGTGATGCAATGTTAAAAATAGTATAATCTTGTAAAGACAGCTTAGAAGCAGTTTTAAAAGTAAAACTGGTTCTCACAAATAACACCGACTATTTCACTGGAAAAGTTTAAAATGGTATTTAATAAACGTACTTTAGCTTTACTGATTGGTACAATCTCGCTATCAGCACACCTCTATGCCAACAACACAACCGTTAAAGTCTCACAAACTCCAATTGTATCATCTTCACCAATTCCCTTAGTTAAAGCGAATGCAATTGAACAATATTATATCAATGTTAAACATCGCTTTAATGGTGCGGAATTTGAACAACCGCCTCGTAAAATTAAGAGCATTAAACTTAACTTGAATGTTATTAATAACGGGGAAGTGGTTTTAACGGCGCACGAAGCTGATAAATCCAAGCTGGAAGACTATTTACAGCAAAACCCTAAAAACTCGGAACTATTGGCCAGTTACGTTGCTCGTATGATCAATTACAACCACGGCTATACGGTTCCTGAAAACAAGGGTAAATACAGCAAGTATGCAAGTACGACTGTATATGAAGCTCTTCTTGATGAATTGAACTATAACTTCGCAACTACGCCAGTAGGATCAGTAGATAGCTATGCAAGCCAACAACAGCTTGAATCTGCTTATCTATACATCCTTTCTCGTTTAGATCCACAAGAAAAAGCGGTGTTTTGGCAATTTGTGAACACATACAAAGTAGGGGATAAGATTGAGATCCCTGAAGGTACTGTTATAGCAGATGTCTTGAACACTTATAAAATCCAATTGAATTTTAAAGCGCCTTAATCACTAAACAAGTAAGGAATATTTTCGAGTAGCTGAAAAGGAAAGTCATTTCAAATATCAGGTTATGTAGGGAAAAAAATTACTGTTTGTGGTACTGGTGTTTTATCCAATCATAAAGGAAAGTTTCAAATTAAAATTGCCGACCTACGTTCTTTGACTTTTAGATAGATGTTATTCAGGTTGGGATTCCGTAATTATTAAGCCTTTTCCTTTTTGCATTAAAAAAGCCTACATTGTAGGCTTTTAGCTTTTTTAGATCTGTATTACTGAATTAAGTCGTCAACGGCTTCACCAAGGTAGGTTGGATCGTATTGCTTATACAAATAGTTTTCCAGAATTGGTAAATCTGGTGCTAAAACCATTCGCGTAATTTTAGGACGATCTTCTTCAAGGTTAAGCTTCACATGTACGGCGAAGAAATCAATGTTGTTCGTGATGAAGTCATATTCTTTACGACCAGCACTTTTGAGTTGATCAACCATACGCGAAAAGAAGCGGTTATTCGTAATAGAGCAATTCAAGAACTCTAACGCATCTTTTTCAGTAACATTAATTTCAATAATGTTATTGAGGAAGGCTAGCTCTGGTTTAATTAAGTTGCCGTTACGGTCTGCAGTTAGACATTTTGTAGAAAAGGTACCAATACCAGCCATACGACCATCATATTTCACAAAACCGTGCTCTTCAGATGCAACTAAGTTTGACGCATGAACGTATAGAGTAGGGTGGTGCTTTGTATTCCACTCTAAATCAATAACGTCAGTTTCATTTTCTACATAGAGAGTTTGTAAAAGGGATCTATTGAGGTTGGTATAGAGGACTTGATCAAGCTCTAATACTTTGCGGCGATATAGCTCAGCGAAGGCAATACCGTACTGAGATAAGATATTACATGTTGTATTGAAGCTATTGCAGTAAATCGCACGGTTATCGTTACCGCCGTCTCGATCCTCACTGACCACAATTACATGGTTCCCTAAAACACCATTGATTTTATAAACCACAATTGAGCCTAATGCGAAGTTTTGGGTAAGTAGTTCTTCACCCTCAAATCGTACTGCCGTGCAGTTTTTAATATTTTCTGCGCTTAAAGGATAATTACCCGGTGTGATGGACCACAATGTTGAGACTGGTACAAATAGAGGCTCAATAGAACTACTTAAGTCAACTCGACCAATCGTGATGATGCTTGTGCCGTTAAAACTATCGCCCTTGTGTTCTGCAACGGCTGATGTTCCGATCGTACCTGGTATTTGTGCGTTCTCTGAAGCGCTATTATTTGGTACAACTGATTCTGTCATGAAACAACTCACTAAAAGTTTTATCTTTGTTTAAAAATACCACATGATAAATAGTATTAAAACTTATACCACTATTATAAGATGATCTTTAAGATTCATAAAGGTATATTTATGCTAAACCATAAAACCCAAGTTTGTTTTTTTAATAACCTGATTGGACGTTTTTATAAAAACCATTTGATCATAGATGTTAAACCTTTAAACCTAGATTTTATTTTAGATGTTATTGAATTCCCGACATCAATTGAAGGTTTCAAAAAAGCACCTAAAGTATCAAAAATTAAAATACCTTTTACGCAACTTGCTCAGGATCTTCAGCCACAAAATTACCTAGATTTAGTCCAATCTGATGCCAAAAATCTGTATCTGCAGATTGGGCAAGAAAGACGTTATATTCACGGCGAACAAACTAATTTTTCATATGCTACATCGGTGTTTCAGCAGATCGGTGATGATGAAGTGCTCCAGCTTGAGGCTTTGAACTATGCACTGAAGCTCCAAAGCATTACTAATGGTATTCAGCAACATACAACAGCGATTGAGACATATATCGAGCTAAAGCCTTTACGATATGCGTTTAGCTTAGATACGTTCATAAGTGCAACTGCAGATCTAGATCAACCTTTCGATACTCGTGAAGCGCTTTCTGGCCATATCGTTAACCATTGGGAAAAATGGGTTAAAGCAAACAATATCACCAGTGAAAGTTCTTATGATGCGGTGCTAATAAATACCGATAAATTAATACTGGTTCGAGTCGGTATTCACTCATTCTCAGTGAAGATTACAGACCTTGAAGTGGCTGACGGCGTTATCTATGCTTCTCTTTGTGATTTAGAGCTCTTACAGGTGCTTCTACCAACGTTCTTTGATGGTATACCTTGCCGTATTACTGCATATGCCGATATGAACATTCAATATGCTGTATCGCAATATAAGACTTGGCTATCAAGTCAAAACCTGAAGAAGATCCAGTACGTTCGCAAACAAGGTATTGAGAAGTACTTGCGTAAAAAATTAGAAGATGAAAGTGACTTAATCGGTAACGCGCAACTTGCCAAAACCTTAATGAATACCAGCTATACAGAACAAACAGTCTCGTTTTTTTCTGACGCTTGGGGATTATCGTACGCAAACCATTTTGAGAAGAAAATTCGTCATGCTTTTGATCTGGTCATACAGGCTTTGGATCATGAAGGGATCTCATTAGAGCAGCTGCAGTTCATCAATAGCCTAACAAAAGGGGCAATTGAGAATGCTATTAACGAGATGCTGAACAAGACTGGTTCACCGTTAAACGTGGTACCAACACTCACTCAAGAATTACTGTTAATTTGCGATGAATTCAATGCCAAAAAACTCAACATATCAAGTGAGCTCTTAGATGCAATCACTCAGTTTGCAGAACAATATGCAGTATCACCACTGTTGGCCATTAAGCGTGATAGCGCCGTGTATTTGCTGTATGAACCATTAGATGCCGATAATCAGTTAATTGATTATGAATGGTTTTCTACTGCGGTATATACCAAAAATCAGTTTGTGCCTGAAGCAGATGAACAACATAAAACAAATGTAGCGGATCTTCTTAAATCGGTTGAAGTACTGCATGTATTCAAGCCGAATATCCTGTCGTGGACCAATGGCAAGGTATTTGAAACGCCAGAAGAAAAGAAAAATGCTTTTATGTTATGTCTCACACCTGAAGCATTTGAAAATCAAATAGAATTCTTAAGCACGAAGAACGCAATACCAGGATATTTTAAAAACCTGATTACATCCTTAGGTGGTTTAAATTCAGTGGCCACGGAACAAGATAAATACGGTGTATTTTTGATTGAGTCGATCGCTAAAAATTTGACTGGTTTTGCATATCAAGGACAACTCTTTCCTATCGATCAAAATGCCCAAATTGACTTAGATCAATGCTCAAATTTAACGCTTAATTCTAAACTACTACCAAAAAACTACCTGACCTTTAAAAGACTAATGAGATTAAGCGATAGTTTAACGAATGGCGTTAAATAGGTTTAAGGAATATTATTATTTTTACTTTAAGTTTAAATAGTGGTTTTTTAAATGCACAAAAATAAAGTATTATAGTTTCAAACTTAAAACCCTTTTTAAAGTTATATAGAGAATACTGAATGAAACTATTAAAAACTGCGATGGTGGGTATCCTTGGTACTGTATTAGCGCATACAGCTTTCGCATTTGAGGATGAAACTATCCCAACACCGAACTTTAAGGAAGCGTATGTAGGACTTTTAACGCCATCTAAAAGCTTTAATGTTGTTGCTGGTGGTCTTAGACCTGAGATTAGCGAATACAAACTGTCTGATAGCTATTTTGAAAACAATTCAAATCAGCGTTATAAAGCGACAGCTCACCTTTACCAGCAAATGAATACTCAGCAACGTGCGATGTATATATTGCTTCAACATACAGCGTACTTAAACGATATTTTCTATCCTCAACGTAATCCGCTGACCAATCCGAACGTATCTGACGAACAATTAAATGTAGAGCCGGTACTTAAAAAGCTCCAGTCATTCCGTACTGATAATGGCCTGGTTGAAAAAGTTGTAGACCGTGAAACGATGCTCCAAGCATTAAAAGCACATTATGACTATTACATGCGTGACCAATTCACCGTGCGTTTTTATGGCAAAAACCAAAATACCTTTACCTATGGCATTGATAACTTTTCAGGTTTAAAAATTCGTTCGGTAGAAGGGAATATTCGCATTGTCGATCGCAAAACAGGTACATTGTTGGGTGATTCAATGATTAAGTTAAACCACTGGATTCCATCTAACCGTGCCAAAGAGCGCCGTACTATTGATTTGCCGTCTACCATGCCTGAGTGGAAGGACGTAGACATTAAAGATCTTGCAATCAAATTCCAACCAACTGCAATCACTACCATGCAGGGTAAACGCATTGATATTAATAAGATCTATGCGTACAACACTGAAAAATTCAATTTTTAATGCATAAAGCGGTCTATCTCGACCGCTATTTTTTTTGCTTATGTACAATTATTAACCGTAGCCTAAGCAAAAGTTATAAGTTACTTTTCCCACGAATCAAACTAAGGTTGAACCTATGAAAAAAGCTCTCCTATCAATTGCCACTGTAATCATGGTCGGGGATGCTCAGAAGTGCCGAATGATATGTCACATATCGATGTTTTTTCTTCCGATCGCTACCTATCAACTGCACATCAATTTAATAAGCTTGTTGATGATACGTTTAAGTATCCGTATTCTAAAATACCGTTTTTTCTAGTGACGAAAGGGTGGAGTGTTAGTGGTCCAAAAGAGCCAGTATCGCAAATTGTGTATAGTTGCTTAACTTCTAATGAAGTGGAATTAGTGACAAAAATTAAGCCACTCATGCCCGAAGTGACCTACATCAAAACACCTGAAAATCAGGTGAAAAATTGCATCATTAAACATTCAAATGACTCAATTAATGCTGATGCATTGAATGACCTTAAAGCTTTCCCTTTATTCCAAAAATATGCAGACAACCCATTTTTACGTAAGACCGTGGATGCTGCGAAAGCAGATGGCAAAATCTCAGTAAAAGAATATATGGATATTGTGCAAATTGTCATAAAATTAATTGGGGCTGACAAACAGGTTCAGCTAGAGAAAACTATCCAAGAGCTTTAAGTATTCATATGTCGGAAAATCTATCCATGCATAGCATGACGAACGAAGAATTGATTCAAGAATGGCTTGATAGCCTGAAGCTTGAAAACAAATCCGACATGACGATTAATGAATACAAAAAGTGCATACTTTTGATGTTGGAAATGCCTTTTTTTAAAGGCAAACATCTCTTGGATCTCAACCGTGAATATATCTCTTTATTTCGCTTACACCGGGCAGATGTGGATGCTGTTTCCGCACGAACACTGAATAAAAACTTATCTGGCATCAAAAATTTTCTGAGCTATTGCTTGCGAAGAAAATACATACTGGAAAACTTCTTTACTGATATTCAGGTGAAGTACAAAAATAATTCCTTACCGCGACCAATCGCCGTGGACACATTGAATGAGATCCTTGATAACAAGGCTCCATTAAATCCTAAATACAACAACCAAAAATTAAGAGATCTAGCAGCTGCAGAAATTGCATATTCTGGCGGTTTACGTATCTCTGAATTACATGCCATCAAACTAAGTGATATCAACCTCAGTGCTATGCAACTAAAGGTATTGGGTAAAGGAAATAATGAACGGATTGTTTTTTTAGGAAAAAAATCACTAGAGGCTATTTCTACTTGGCTTTTAGTTCGTAATCGTTGGATTTCAAAAGCTGGAGTAGAAGACTGCGGATATTTATTCATTGCACCATCTGGCAAACATATTGCGAAAAACCATTTAGGTGCATGCATTACAGCTCTGTTAAAGGCGCATGGTTCTGGAAATATTGGTAGTACTCATGCTTTGAGACATAGTTTTGCATCGCACTTGTATAACAAAACAAAAAATATTCGCGCCGTTCAGGAAATGCTAGGTCATAAATCACTATCTTCGACACAAGTTTATATTCTTGTAGATCACGAAACGTTGATTAGTTCTTATAAAGATGCACATCCACGCGCTAGAGCGAACCAAGATTAATAATTTATTCGCTTCTTGTACTTCTAAAGATATATCGTAAACGATCGAAATAATTAACTTTTGATGGTGCCCGTAATGGCTAAGACTTTTGAACAAGTAAAAAAAGAATTTTTCAATACAAGGGTCATCACAAACAATCGACTACCTAAGCGTGGTGAAAGCCACAAAATTGCTGTGAAACTTGGTTTAATAGACCAAAAACAATCAACATATGTTAAAAAACAGAAACTTTCATATGTTGGCTTATCTGTAATTGAGTGTTTTGAAGAAGCTGGTTTAGATGATGTCTATATCAATGAAAAAATTGAAGAGTTTTCAGAGCTAAAAAACTATACTTCATTACATAAGGCATTAAGAATACTTGATGACGGCCACATGGCCCGTTTAGCAAAAAAATTAGAGGTTTCAGTCGATATGCTCAATGCGACATTGGCTGTGCTGAATAAAATATAAAAAACGGATTGAACCAACCCATGAATGCAAATGAGCTTTATGAAAAGTTACAGCAAATTGGTAAGCCACTGGTCCACGTAGAAAGCCTCGTATCTACAATGCAGTTGGAAATCCCTGTTGAGGAGATTGAAAAACACATTGAACTTTTCGGGGTTAATTTTTTACTGGTAGAAGTTGTTCGATATACCTTTGACGGTTTTCTATCTCCAGAGTACCAACACTATATAGACGAATTCATTGCAGAAAATGAACTGGATGAAGATGTCATTTTGAATATCAGAAATAAAACATCATCAGATATAGGCCTGGTTAATGTTGGCTTTAATCTAAATGGTTGCATCCTTGGCTTAACCCATACGGATGAATGGATGGAACATTTATTCCACTTGGTTAAGTTCATTACTGACAGTGAAAAACGCGAGAAAAGTAGGAACTTTTTGTCTGAACAAGACAAAATCAAGGAACAAAAAGTTTTAGAAAAACAAGCCAAAGAAAAAGAAAGGGAAGTGATGATTCAACAGGTAGAGGATCTCACCAATACCGATGATTTTAAATTATGCAAAACGAAGGGTGAAATATTGTTGTTTTGGGAAAAGAACATTCCTGACCTATACAAAACTCTATCCAGAACTTTTATGGAAACAATGTCTAAGAAATATATCTCTATATTGCGTGGCTCATGAAGTGATACGATATGAGGAAGAACAACGAGTAGTGCATAAATCAGCGTTCTTAGAGATGGATCCGTAAATTTGAACAACTCCTATAAGTGATATTCTGCTCCTCAAATGATGTTATAAACATCAATATATGGAGTATTTTATGGCACGTAGACCAAGAAGAAATCATTCAAATGATTTT
>NZ_VPAW01000034.1:0-26782 GCF_013419055.1 Acinetobacter sp. YH12108
AAAAGCTCCAACAGAACCACCCATCGATCTAAAAAAACTACATGCAAAAATCGGTGAGCAGGCATTAGAAATTGATTTTTTAGAAGGTGTGTTGAAGAAACTGGGCCGCTTCAACCACAAAAGTTAATCGACGACTCACTTCAGATTTCAGTATCTAAGCAAGCTAAGCTGCTGAAAGTCTCCCGTGGTTGTTATTACTATCGCCCAAAACCTGTGAGTGCATCAGATCTGAAGCTGATGCGATGTATTGATGAATTACATATGCAATATCCTTTTGCAGGCAGTCGTATGATGCGTGATTTGTTGAATCGTCAAGGACATCATATAGGACGACGTCATACACGTACTTTAATGAAGAAAATGGGTATTCAGGCGTTATATTGCAAACCAAATTTAAGCCAGGCTAATCAAGCTCACCGTAAATATCCATATCTGCTCAAAGGGTTGGCTATTCAGCGCAGTAATCAAGTGTGGTCTACGGATATAACGTATATCCCTATGGCAAAAGGCTTTGTTTATTTATGTGCTGTGATTGATTGGCATAGCCGCAAGGTACTTGCGCATAGGGTATCGATTAGTATGGAGGTGGATTTTTGTATTTCGGCTTTAAATGAAGCGATTGAAAAATATGGTCGACCTGAAATATTTAATACAGACCAAGGCAGCCAGTTTACCAGTGATGCATTTATTGATGTATTGAAATCAAATGGCATTCAAATCAGTATGGATGGTAAAGGTCGATGGGTAGATAATGTGATGGTTGAACGATTATGGCGGAGCGTTAAATATGAAGAGGTGTATCTCAAAGCTTATAGCAGTGTCACAGATGCGAAAAAGCAATTAAGTGCATATTTTGAGTTTTATAATTTGAAACGACCTCATTCGAGTCTAGACAAAATGACACCAAATGAGTTTTACTATGATCAGCTACCCCAACAAAACAAGGTGGCTTAACTAGAGCGGAATATCACTTATAAATACGCTTTTAGTTGTTCAAACAAGTGGGACCACCTCTAGAGTAAAGTACTCTCGTACAATAACTATTGTAATGCTACTAATTAAGTTGCTTAAATCTAAATAATTAAACATAGCTGCAAACATGAATCTCAATTTTTTATTCGGCTTTATCATAATTATTGTTGGCGGTGGTGCAGCAATAGTTGCGCTTCGTTCAATGTTAGAAAATGAAATTTTTATGAAGGATAGTATATGGCTATGAATAATTCTAAATTCGATAAATACTTATTGCGCTCATTTTTAAAAAATACTGGACTTGCAATAATTTCAATTAGTGCAATAGCATTGGTTATATTTGCATGTTATGTGGTTTATATAGGAATAGGAAAAGCATCAACTTATGTATTCAATAACTTTGTACTAACTCTAAAAACTATTGGCTATATCGTATTATTTTTAATCGCTTTAAATTTAGTTATCTGTTTTATTGAAAATGTTATCAAAGAAGCCAATCAAAAAAGGAGTGAAGATAGTTCAGAAGATAATGTATGAGGGTAATAAAAAGTATCATACTGGCTTACTCTCAACACTTTGATTTTTTGGTCTTTATCTCCATCAAGTGTATTTTCTAAAATATAGTATGAATCTTTTACCCTCATACACTAAGGGGTTAAGAAAGGTTTCGGCAAGAAACGCCCCTCAACAAAACACCTACGATAAAAAAGTTTTAGTGATCGTGGTGATCTGTATCAATTACGTCATTATTGTTTGCATTAAACTTAGCCTGCTCTTTATAAAAATTATAGTCGGCATTGTCGTATACAAGCTCTTTTGGGTAAGGGATACCCATTTCATCAAGCTTTAAAGCGTAATAATGCGGTATTGGCTTGGTTGGATTGAAGTATGGTTCAGGGTAGTACTGAGTAACGACTTTAGCGGAGTAGGAATTAACGAGTTGATCTACATCGCTTTCTATTGTTTTTTGTTGGTCATTGTAATAAGAGTCAACAAGCTCTTTGTCTGAGTGGCTTGCTGCACAACCTGAAAATATTAAAGGTATTAAAATAGCGATAATTCTATAATGTTTCATTTTAAATAGGCCCAGGTGTAGTGTATATTTAATGGAACGTTAAAATACTTTTGATTATACATGACTTTTAAAGATGCTGTAACACCACCTTTTAGCAGAGGAAAAAGAGAA
Source organism: Acinetobacter sp. YH12108 (assembly GCF_013419055.1). Taxonomy (NCBI): domain Bacteria; kingdom Pseudomonadati; phylum Pseudomonadota; class Gammaproteobacteria; order Moraxellales; family Moraxellaceae; genus Acinetobacter; species Acinetobacter sp. YH12108. The sequence goes on from NZ_VPAW01000034.1 coordinate 2,159, forward strand.
CATAAGTTCTTGGCTAAAATGTTAAAATCTGAAAAAGATAAGATTAAGCTTTATACCAAAAGTTTAAGAAAAATTACTTTTAATGAGCTTTTAATTAGAGCAACTTTAATTTTAGTTGTGGTTTTTGCGTTAAGTTTTTGTATCTTTGGCGTATACCTATCTTTGAACGGTTTATTCTCAAAAGATGTGCATTTAGGAATGATTGGCATTATAGGTGATAGTAGTAGAATAATATTATGTACCATCTCAGCTATATTGTGCGCGGTTACAGCTTTCAAACTGTTTAAGAAAGCAAAAATTGACTGGAAAGAACATCAGTCATCAAAACGATATGCCAAAGCAATAACGAAAGAGTACCAGTCATTAAATAATTTGATTTTGGAACAGATTAAACAAGATAAAACAGGCAGTTATTGGCTGAACAGCAAAGAGATCCTGAGCATAACAGAGCAATACGAAGATAACATAAATGAAAACACAAAAGATTATCTGGTAAGTTTTACGCAAGATACGACTAAAAAGTATGTTAGGTTTTACATATATAATAATTCGCATATCTCTAATGGGTATACCAATGTTTTACATATACACTCGACTACTTTAACAATTTATTCACACTGTCTAAGTTATTCGGATTCGTTGAGTGTTAAAGACCTTTTAGATATTTCTGTTAAAAGTATTTGCATAAATTATTAGTTTTACTATAATACTTTTAAGAACAAAATTTAAATGTTTCTTACGACATTAAAAGAATGGGAGGCTTATAGCTTCCCATTTTTCTTTTTAAAATAACTATTATTTTTCTAAAACATCATTTGCCTTTTTCTCAAAACCCTTAACTTCTGCTAAAAGTTCTTCATTTTGGGCCATTGTGTCAGTAAAGGTCTGTTTCGAGAATTTAATGAATTCCAATGCATCATTGATCGATTGCTCTTTGCTTGGCTTCACGTACTTCGGGAGCTTATTGAATTCAGTATCCACATTTCTTTTGATCGCAGAAAAGTCTTTATCAAGCGACTCGAATGCTGCACTGGTTGACTCAAGCTGTATACGTTCAGAAACTCTATGGTCGATGTTTTGGAACACCAGGAACACACATACAAAAACTAAACTAGCAATTAAACTATTTTTTAGAACAACTGTATCCATTTTAAAACCCTTTAACATTTCTTTGATATTTTTAGTATAATCACTTTAATGTCTTTAAAATTTTTTTAAAAAATATGTCTAAAGCCTCCAACGTTGAGCTCTTAAACTTTTATAGTCTTGTTAAAGTACCTTTTAAATATGCTCACAAAGAGGTGTTGTTCTCCATTTCTATTTTATATTTTAACGGTAAAACTAAATCATACGTTCATTATCACAAATTTGAAGATGAAGAATTGCAGACTGTTCTAGGGTATGTGGTTTCGGAGAGTCTGGCGTGGACCTTTGGATCTTTGAAAACTGATAAATTCACTGTTAATCAGAATTTTATTTTCAATACTGTGCAAGAAGTGGAAAAAAGCCTTAAAGAACAAATAAATGCTGTATATAAAAGCACGGGTATAAATGCTAAGTTTTCCATGCAATATGCCTTAAAGGATAAGCCATCTGCAGAAAACAACGACTTATTAGAGAAGATATTTGCGATTGATAAAATGCTACCATTTGCTTTTACATTTAATATTAACGGCGGTTATGAAGTTGCATTAAAAGAATGTTCGTTAAAACTAATTAATGATATTGGGTTTTTCGCTTAAAAGTCCTTAAACTATTAAATACCACTTCATTAATACTTATTTTTAATTATAATGTGGGGTATTAGTAGTTTTAAGTTAGGTCATTAAGTAGTGAATAAGAAAACCCTTACCATAGCGATATTGTCAGTTTTACTATTTGGTTGTGATAAGTTAGAGCCTTCAAATACTGATACTGCATCTCAAGAAGAACAAATAGATCCCATTGAAAAGAAAGTTGAGGAACAAGTTCGCAAATATGATGAACGTGTTACCACTTACAATCCATCTAACTACAAATTACCTCAATCAAGCCTTTCTACCACCAACCACAAAGTAGCGTGTAATTTTGGTGTAGGGGGAGATCTACCAGCTTTGGCATCAAATGGCATGTTCTCACAGCCGTTATATCGTATTGAAGCTGAGCAGATCATGGATAAAGTTCAGGGCGATGTGATGTATGCCCCTTATTCAATCGCAACATCTGTTGAGGGTGATGTTTTATATGAATCTGAAATTGATAGCTTTGATCGACAGCTAAATACATTACGAAGTTATCAAATTAAATCATCTGAACAAAATATCATTTCGTCATCTGGCTTTTACACCAATTCAAACAAAGCTGTTCGTATGGCACCTATCCGCAGTTACCCGGTTGCTTATGTGAAGCGCTTGGACGGCGATATTGTTTCTACATCTATGTTTAATGATGCATGCGACAAAGAAGTAGGTGTACGTAACTACAAATGGCGCGAAATTGATGTGTCGGGCAAACCATATGCAAGTTTAGCATCCACTGTATCTGAGCAAATTGTTCGGGTGAATCAGTTTGGCATGTTCACCAGTGCATCAAATTTTTACAGCTACTTCAGTAGTGAGTTTGGCAACTTCTTGGATGCAAATAACAAGTTTAGATCCGCATTGGAGAAATCAGGACGTTTCCCTAAAGGTTCAAAAATCTACGTTCCATCTGAGATTAAAACGACTGATGAAACACTGGTGATTACGAAGAACCCTGAGCTTGAAATTACAGACTTCCAAAAAGACAAGGTTTTAGAGGCATACAACAAAGAGGCCAAAATACGGAATCTTGGCCAGATCGTATTCAAGGTCTACAACCTCAAAAACAATACTGTTTTCTATACACCATGGAATGAAACCAAGCACCGTGAAGCGGTCGAGTTTGAACCTATTGTTGTTATCGATGGCAAGGCTTATTCAGCAGTTTGGCATGTTCCTAATACTTTGACATTCAATGATTCGACCAGTGCTGGAAACTTAACGTATTACAACGCTACGGCGCATAACGCATTCGTCAATGCTGTTAAAGGTATATACCAAGGTCAGCAAAGCATGGTTGGTACAGAGCACGAAGATGATACCGAATATTCAATGAAGACTGCAGTTGAATACCAGAAAGCCCAGGCAGAGAAATAATATGGAATTAAGCACTATTGAAAAGAATACCGAAGCTCAAGACATTCAATCTGATGCGTATGACCAGCGTGTACATTCAGTATTGATAGTACCTGAACATGCCCTAAAAAAAATTGAGTCGATGATTTTGGCTACTGGTCATGTACAAAGTGACAGTACCAATCTTTTAGAAGTTTTAAGGCCAATGCCTGAAGAATTCAGAAAAGACGTTGATAACACCGAATTTACAGAAAAAGAAAACGGCGACATCGGTGATGCAGCCGTGGTCATTGTTGATGGTTTGATTCACGACACAAAACGCGGTGTTTGGATCTCTCAAAATTGGGGTTGTGGTAGTCCTAAATTCACCAAGCTTATTCAGGCTGGAGCTGAGCCACCAATTGAACTGATTGCCAAAAATAAGGGGGATAAGTTTAGTGCGACTTTAACGCACGAATTTCAAAAAGCGTATGAGCGAATGGGTTATACCCAAAAACAGGTCGGTTTTATACACATCCTATCAAATGGTGCACCAACGACTTTCTTTAACTACCTGAGTGACGAATTGCTGTGCAAACTGGAATTCATATCAGTAGACAACAACCGTTTAAACGCCTCACAAACTAACTTTTACAGTGCCGTAGAGCGAGGATCTGTTTCAGATTGGGGAGTGAGCTATCACAGAAAACCTTTTAACTTAGAAAATTACCCGATCAATTCTCTATTGGTGTCGGGATTAACAATAACTTTTATTTTGTACCTGATTTACAGCTATCTTTTTGGAGCTTAATAACAAATGAAATATTTAAACAGACCATCTCAAAACCGCGAAAACCATCATTACTTTAATCAACAACAGGGCGACAATAGAAAACAGCACAATCCGAACCATCATCACCACTCTATTAGCTTAAATGATGTATTTCGGTCGTTATTAGCCCTTACTCAACTAGACAAAGACATCCCGACATTGATCAAGCTTTTTGAAGAACAAGGGCTTGAAATATGCGAAACGCGTGTACGCACTTGGTCAACACCCGTGCATATCAACAATAGACCAATACCACACATTATTTTTGTTGGCTTTATGAAATTACTTGAGCGCATCAATGCTGAAGCGAAACTCAAAGATATTAATCTGTTTGATCTGTCAGAGATCTTGGACGATATACGCAACTAACAATTATGTGGTTTAGCTATGACTGAAGAAATAAATAGTAATGAAAAAAAAGATGGTCCTATTACGGATGTAGGTAAAAAGTTTGCTGGTGCACGTAAAGACAACCCATCACCAGACTTCTCAGGCAACATGAATGGAATTAAGTCTGACAGCCTAGTGACTAAAAAGGAATATTGGCAAAAGCCTGATTTTAGAGCTGATGCCCAATCTGGCCATAAACCTGTAAAACATGCACTATTATTTTCTTTGGTCTATGCAAACTTAACCAACAAGCCTTTAGGGGGCGGTTGGTTTAGCATAGGTCAAAAGCAATGGGATGATGCCTACATTGCTACGCTACACTTCTTAAAAAACAAATATGAAAGCTCACACTACGAACGTTTAGAACAACTGACAGACGACTTTAATGCGTACATGACCGTTAAGTTTGGTGCTGGACGAAGTGAAAAAGATATTTTAGAACGCTACTCAGCTGGACGACATACCAATCGCAGAGTTAAACACCCACTATCATTTAGTTCAGACACACGTTTACGCTTAAAAAACTTAATCCCTTTAGGATGGCCAGACGATCGTGTACTTGATACGGATAATTATGGTGCCAAAAAATTATTAAACACTGAGACTGGTCAACATAAGTGGTATGCCGTTAAATCCATTTCAGCAAAGCGGTTTCAAACACTAGATGATTGGACGGAATACGACACATTCAATGCAGCACTAGAAAAAGTAAAAACATTTTTTCAGCCAATTTTAGATGAACGAGTCATAGAACCCAAAAAAGGACGCGCAAAACCACCCAAAAGACCGCGCTACGACAGAGTTGAAGTGCGCGAGGGTAAGGACCATCGAAAGGGTGAAAACATCGATAGCCAGTTGCTTATGGACTATTTCAAATTTTCTGGAGTCGAGTTCGGCAATTGGGTAAATCAAAAGGAACGTGCATGGTTTCTGAATTGCACGTATGACTCACTAATGGATCTTGTCGAACTTCTAGGTCTACCCGTTACGTTCGCATCTTTAGGCGGTAAGCTAGGAATAGCATTCGGTTCGCGTGGCACAGGCGTTGATAGCGCAGCAGCTCACTTTGAACCAGGTAATATGCTTATTCATTTGACCAAGACGCAAGGTGTTGGAGCACTAGCCCATGAGTTCGCGCACGGATTTGATTGTGTTTTGGCAAAACGAAACGGACTCAATAATAACTTTTTTAGCGAATACTTTCTTTACACCAGTAAAGGGCGTTACTCAGTACAGAATCATCAAGAGTCAGCATACAAACATCTTAAAGATGGCCAGACTGCAGATAAGTTTATCAAGCTGGTTAATTATCTTACTTTTAAGTCAACCAAATACCTTGATTACGAAGAAAGACAAGGCGGTACGGGCTTTATGAATAACGCCATGCACCTAGATCAATCACGGTCAATGTATTGGTCACAGCCAACAGAAATCTTTGCCAGACTGTTTGAATGTTGGGTGACGGATAAGCTGGCTGAAAATGATCAACAAAATGGGTTTTTGGTGCACGGCACAGAAGAGTCGGCAAATAGTTGGAATATGAAGTTAAGCGCATATCCAACAGGCAGAGAACGGGCAATTTTAGTTGATTTGATGGATGATTGGCTAAAAGCATTAGTGAGGTCGTGGACGAAATGAATGCAATCACTAAGACCTCAAAAAAAGAACGGATCTTATTCAATAATCCCAAAGCAACACGACTTTACAGGGAAGCAATAACAGAGCTTATTGCGTTTAAACCTTGGGAAGTTAACGCCACTGAGAATATGCTTACGATCTGCAACACCTACCGCTATGTCGTGAATAAACGTTGTTGTTTAGGGTACGAGTTTTGGTGTTACGACCGAAGCGAAAAAGAATGGGTACGTGTTAAGCCCTCAAGCGGTCGCCACAACTATGGGAAAAACTGGTGCAAAACAAATGACAAAAACAATGGTCTACAAGGCAGTAAAACGAGCAGATTTTGAGTATTCAAACGCAGCGCGTGGATACGTGTATCGGGGAGAGAAAATATCTGATGCTGAAGCGGAAAAACTAAAGCATAAATGGGCTAAAAAAGACCTGATGGACAATGCAAAAAAAGATGGATCGTTCACACCAGAATCATTAGAAATGTTCAAAACCTTGGTGAATCATGTATCACCACGGGAGTTGACCGCCAAACAGCAAGCTTTGACATACCATAGCCTTAAACGCTACACAGATTGCGTATTTAACCTTTATGAAGTCACCGCTAAACAAACACCTCCAGCAAAACTAAAACGACCGTACAGCATGCCTAGACTGGATGGTACGGATAACCCTTGGAACCAAGGCAAACGAGAAAACGATGTCTATATATACAAGGGGATTGAGTACAAAGGCATTGAAGCGGAAACAGCAATGCATAAAGTGGTGATTGCATCAGAATTAACGGCAATTGCCGGATTGGATAATCAGTTAGCGAATCTGGCCAACGAAACAGGTGTAGCGTTGTTTTCAGAATTTATTGAAGTTGCACACCAGAACAATGATTTAAAGGATTTAACATATGTAGTTTTTGATTATGTAAAACATCTAATTGTGACGATTGATCGCTATTTTGATTTAAAACTGAAATCTAACGTGTCGGTCAGTATTTCAGTGAACCGAGTAGCTGGCTATTCAAGGTATAGCATAGTTCAACGGAAATAGACGCACGAACGCAACCAGTGACATTACATGTGTCGTCAATGACAGCTTATGTGTCTCGAACGTGCACGTAATTTTGGATTGATTGGTTTGAATGCAGAAAATGTAAATTATGCAAAGTAACACCATGAATATAGCTGATGATTGTACGGTAGTACGTAGACCGTATCAAAGAATGACGACAGCTAACATGCTTAAGATTTGTTATAATAAACAAATTGTTAGTATCTAAACGACACATGAGCTGTCATTTTTTGGAAATTGCGACTACCCTATTCATTTTAATTCGAACTTTAACTTATGTTCACCTGAAGTCTAGTTAATAAAACTTTTAATAATTTTATTTATTATTTTCAATAACTTATATAAATAAAAAAATAATTATAAATTTTTGGTTCATGAACCTAATGAATTTATTGATACTTTTATAAAATAGAGTTAATTTGTCCGAGAGATATGGGTAGATATCTATTTTTGGTCTTTTTAGTGATTAGAGATATGACCATTGTCATCAAATTTTAAGGAATTCCTTAAGTTTTTTTCTTATAATTCAATAAAATAATTTTGAATACTCAAAAATTAAATGTAATATAAGTCACATTATGAACCGTTAAGTGAAATACGTTTTGCTTAAACGAATGATTGAGTTAGATCATCTAAATGATGATCGTGCTAGAAGACTCAGGTTTTACACCAAAATATTTGGCAGACTTTATTTTAAATACAATCCTAAACTGAATATAAAAAACCTTCGGAGGGCTTATTTGGCCAAACTAACCATCAACCTGAAAAAACTAAATTCTTACGCTAAGTATTTTTTCTAAAAGACACCGTACATATAGCATTACTTTATGTTAATAAAAATTTAGCATCATTTTTGACGCTTATTTGTTGTATGTGCAAAAGCAAGACATTTTAAATAAAGAATCTTTTAATATGAAAGTTACATATCCAGAGACAGGTATATACGAGCACGAACTCAAAGCAATTGATAAGATTAAAAAGGTCTTTGATCGTGGCGAAAAAACTAAAAACTGGCGAGCATATGCTGGTTTTGAATTTATGCATAAAAATGGAAAAAAAGCAGTAGCGAAAGGTAGTTCTGAGAAATTTGAATATGATCTCCTAATTATTACTCATGCAAACATTTTGGTCATTGAATTCAAGGACTGGAACGGTAAGGAAATTACAAAAGTTGCAGGAAAATGGTACGTAGGTAATAAAGAGCAAGATTCATGCCCTGTAGCTAAAAATGTAAAAAAAATGCAAATTATAGTTAATAAACTAAAGGATAAAGTTTCAGAAAAGAAAGCTAAGGGCATTACATTTCATTACCAAAGTGTTTCTCACTTTGTTGTCATGTGTGGTAAAGCAGATTATTCGCGCCTGCCTCCAGAAGATTTAGAGCACATTCTTTCGATAGATGAGTTTATACAATTAGCTCAACAGAAGAATTTTAATAATATGTTCCGCAAGCATCTGGAACGTGATGGTCGCATATATGATATTAAAAAAGAATATCACGCCATTATTGATGAAATTTTTGCGCCTGACCAAATTCAACCACGCTCTTTGATTATTAATAATCATGAACGAGGTGACTTGATCTTACCGCATCCTAAAAAGATTTATAGCGAGTATAAAGCGCATTCATTGACCATCGTTGGTGAAAAATCTTTAATGCGTTGTTGGGATTTTAATGAATTCAAGTTGAGTAACTCAAGAATGAGTCAGCCTCAACATCGATTCAACTTGATCTGCAATGAGCGCCGGGTTTTCCAAAAAATTAAAACAGAAAAGCCTGATCTTTATCAAAGTTGTTTGCACCCGATTACAAACCCAAGTCTTGATGACATGACATCAAAATATAATGAGTTGTATGAGTTGCCTGAGAACAGCTATCGAGTCAACGAATTCATCGGCGCTTATGCTGAGAAAATGTCTGAATCTGAGAAATTGGATTTATTCCAGATTTTGCTTGGTAAATTTAATCACCTACATCAAATGGGAATTACTCATGGTGATGTGGGTGATCATAGTGTGTGGATCTCTTATAAAAAGGAGATATTGCTATCCAATTTTTCGGCAGCAAATGATCAAACACAGCCCTCGAAAATTGACCCTGAACTGGCTAACGAACTCCCATTTTTGAATACAACAGCTCATCTTCCGAATCTTGCGCTGACAGCTGCACAAAAGGATGTGTATTGGTTAGGGCAGTTAATCCTTCATATTTGGAAGAATGCTCGACTGAGCCCACGTTCATTGAAAAAATTTAGTCTTGAGGAGCGAGATCAGAACCACTGGTTAGAGCGTATTTTAACACGAGCTTTGACAGGGAAATATGATAATGCATGTGCAGTATTCCAAGATTTCTTAGCTCAAAAACCTGCTGAACAAGTTAGTTATGAACTTGATGCAGATGTACTGAATCCATATTTAAATCAGACAAATACCTATATCAGTTACCCGATATTTGGCGCGCCTATTGATGCTAACCAAAATTTTACACTCTATGCATCAGGCAACATGTTAGTCAAAACATGGATGGGTAAAGTTGCATCTGCAATGACAACTTATCAAAAGAGTTGTTTTAAGCGATTCTTTGAAGAACTTAAAATGACGCAGGCTCTCAATTTGCCATACCTTCCTAAGATTATTGATTTTGGTTTATCAACTAGCACAGCATGTGTGTATCTAGTAACTGAAATGGTAAAGGGTGAAGCTTGGTCAACGGTTATTGAGGGCTTAACTGAGGATGAAAAAAATGAACTTTCACTTCAGTTATTGCATTCTCTGAAAAAATTTCATGAGCATGGCTTTCAACATGGAAACTTGGATGATGAAAAGATTCTAGTAGATAAAACAAACTTGAAAGTTAGTTTTAATGATTGCTTCCATCCTGAAGTACCACAACCTGATTCTTCTAATGCTTATTTCCCATCTGATATTGAAGATCCAACAGTCATTCAGTGTGACAACTTTACTGCATTGAAATTAATCGCAGATCTATACGATATAGACTTGGCTGTGGATGATGTGGCTTCAATGGATCCTACTTTATCCTGGCTAAATACAGCCTTGAGCATAGAAGGAATGGAAGATCCAAGTGTACGCTATATTGATAATTCTCGCTTTATAGAGGCATTTGAATGTAAGGGTGCTATTGTAAAAGAAGCTCCTCAGATTAGTATTTATACAAGTAAGGTTGAGACGCCCTTTACGATTTATCCCGAAAACGGCAAAGTTTATATCCAACTTGAGGCAGCAAGTGAGGGGGATTTTCGATTTACACTTAGCGGAATCAATGGCATGTTAAAAGGGTTTTATAAGCCCCATGAAAATCAATTAAGTTTCCTTGATTTTGTCAAAAAACAAGACCTGTGGTGGAAGGCTAGTAGGGATGCAGATCTGACTATTGATGTTAGCATTGAAGTCCACCCGATATCTGGGATGAGTAAGCGTGACAACATTGTAGAGTTAAATGACTTCTTAGCAAAAGATCAAAACTTTAAGGATGCTATTGAACAGTTTAAGCAAGCACAGCTCAAAAGGACTCAAGAGAAAGAGGAAACATTACGGGCTCTGCGTGAACAAAAAGCATTACAAGAAGAGATAGGCGATGTTATAGCTACTGATGAGCTTATGGCACAGCCAATGAGTCATCTGCCTACACATAGCCACTTAATTGATATTGAAACGAAAGAGTTGTGGAAAAAAGTCATGGCGACTGAGCGTCATGCACATCCTACAATCACTCTGTCTGAGCCGTTAAAGATAGTTTCGAGCAAACATTTTAAAGATTCAAAGAGTGCTATTGCATACTATGACTCTGCAGAAGATGTTTCAGCTAAATTTTCAAAGACCGATAAAGTCGATGTAATGTGCACTAAAGAAACTGGGGCGGGAGGTGATTACACTTTCTGCATAGGTACGGTGAATATTGCGCAATCAAAAGTCGGAGAATTGTGGATCGATTTTTGTAAAAAAACAAATGAAGTTCCTGAAGAAGCAACACTGTTTCTACAAAGCAAGGCAGATAAGTCATCTAATCGGAAACGTGCAGATGCTCTGACAAATATTCTGAGTAATAAGGCTGTCATTGAAAATCTCGTAGATTACTTTGAACCATCATTAGTGATTGAAGCAAAAGATTATGAGATTGAAGTGCCTGATGAAGATCTAGATCACTATAACAAATACAAAAATGGGGAATTGGTTAAAGCCCTCAATCCATTACAACGTAAAGCGTTCCGTAATGTGCTTAAGTATGGACCTGTATCACTATTAAAGGGACCACCAGGAACCGGCAAAACTGAATTTATCTCTATACTGGCTCACTATCTCTATGATAAACAAAATGTATCTAACATCTTAATTGTTAGTCAGTCGCACGAAGCTGTAAATACAAGTGTTGAGCGTATACGTCAGCTATGCACAGAGTATGACACACCATTAAGTATTGCTCGAATAAGCAATAAAGAGAGTGCTGTGTCTCCTGAATTAAAAGATGTCTATACAGGCTCAATTATTACGAGCCAGATAGAGCTGTTTAAGTCTAATATTAAAGAAAGAGTGCTTGAGCTTGCAAAAGATTTATCACTTGAAGCTGAATACTTGAGCGATCTTTATGAAATCAGAGTCACTATTTTAAATAGTCTTAAATCTGCGTATCAGTCAATCGACCAAGATGATCTTGATCAAAAGTTTAGTTTCTCATTAGAAGAGTATACCCAGGCTTTCAAATCAGCAATGCATAAGCTGAAGAGCATGTTTGACGGAAATCAAGACTTTTGGGATCAACTGGAAGACTGTATCAATGATAAAGAGATAACAGTATTAAACCAGTTAAATAAGATCGACATGATTACGTTCGCAGCACTTAATCAATACTACGGGGTATCTAATGAGGAAGGACTTAAAGCGAAAGCCTTGATCAATATTGCCCTAGATTATGAACCATTAATTGAAAGCCAAAATGCTAATTATGAAAGTTTTCTGGTCAAAACAAGGCAATTAGTCTGTGGCACATGCGTTGGTGTTGGCCAACAAAGTATTGGAATCGCCAATCACGTATTTGATTGGGTGATTATTGATGAAGCAGCACGTTCAATCGCTTCAGAATTGGCAATTGCAATGCAGTCAGGTGCACGTATTTTATTAGTTGGGGATCAAGACCAACTTCCTCCACTATATTCGAGCGATCATATAAAGGCTTTAGCTAAGCAACTTAAGATATCAGATGATGATTTGGAAGATAAATTACAAAGCGACTTTGGCCGTATCTTTAATTCACATTATGGACTAAAGGCTAGTTCAGAACTCTTGTCACAGTACCGAATGAGTCCGAGCATCGGCGAATTAGTTTCAGACTGTTTTTATGAAGGAAAACTTGAAACTGAAGTTGTCGATTCTCGTGGTTTAAGTGATGAAGAGCTGAAAGAAATTAAGTTAAAGCGGATTGTGCCTGATAACTATGCATCCGACATCGTAATAGAATTGAATTCAACAGTTACTTGGGTGGATACTGGGAATGCTGAGCATTTCAAAATGGAGAAAGGTAGTAGTATTTATAACCCACATGAAATTAATGAAATTATCGATTTTCTTCAGCGGATTGACCAAGACAAACTCTTGTTAAATAAATTAGTGCCAGAGCCTGATTCCCTTAAAGAGCCTGCTATTGGTGTAATTTGTACCTATGCTGAGCAAAAAAACCGGTTAAGAAAAGCCTTCTCTTTGTGTGAAGTGTCAGATGCATTGAGATCAATTGTGCGTATTGATACGGTGGATAGTTATCAAGGTAAACAGAATAAGATCATCATTCTCTCAGTTACGCGAAATGATCCAACTAAGTTTCCTGCATTTTTGAAGTCACCAAATCGTGTGAACGTGGCTTTATCTCGCGCAATGGATCGTCTTGTAATCTTTGGTGCGTCAGAAATGTGGCAAGGAGTCAACAGTAACTTACCTTTAGGACGCGTATTAAATTACATCAAGTGCCGTGAAAATCAGACTTTAGAATATCGATATATTTCAAAACGCGCCATTGTCAAAATAGTACAAAACAATCCGCACATTAATAAAAATAGATCAAAAAAATATAGAAAGGCAGGGGTATAACTCATGGAAAATTCACTAAGAAGCTATCATGACGTAGATGTTACATTGCCATCACAACTATTCAATGTGGCATTTAGCTATACCACAACAGATACCTTAGATTTTATTGATTCTATGGTATTGCGCCTATTGGTAATTGCACCACTTTCTGCTGAAAAAATAGCGCGGTTCTTAGGGTTATCTAATCATGAAACAGATGTGCTATTAACTAAATTATTAAAACAAATGCAGATAAAACATCTTGAAGATGATCGATTTGCTCTGACTCAGCGACTTGAGAAAGCATTCTCGGATGTTTGTGCAATTCCTTATGTAAATAAGATTGAGGACAATATTCAAAAGATGAGTTTTGAGATGATTGGCTTGAATCCTGAGCCAGTTAATCCCAACGCATCTGACAATGGGGCAAATTCAATTAAATTAGATGCTTCTAACCAATACCTTTCAAATGGTGAGTCTTTGGTTAGTAAGGAGTTTCAGAAAAATTTTCGATTTTATTTCAGCCAAGGATTAGTTAAGTTGAATCCATCAGTGGATGAAAAGAAGCTGCAACTGTATAAAATGAGCCAAGTGGAAAAATTGCGAGACCATTCTCGTCGTTTTACATTACCATTGACGCTTGATGAGAATTATACACCTACAGAGATTAGTGATTTTAATCACATGGAAAATCTTAACAAAATCGAAGATTCTCTTTACGCTGCTCTTAGATCAGCTAAGAAGCCACAAAATATTGAGGATATTCTAAAGGTACTCCATGAATTAGATATGGAGGATACTTTTTCAGTTGAATCTATTTTTAGCGAGAATAAGCTTAATTTAGATCGCTTATTTAAGCTAGAACACAAATCCAATGAATACTTTATCGGGCCAATATATTCTAAGGAAAATTCAGACCTGTTTTTCAAAACAATCAAACAATATCAAGACCAGAATAATGATGATAAACAGCTGTATTGGTTAGCTCCATCAGATGAATTTTGGGGTAAGTCAGATAGATTTAGTGATTTTATTGATCGTTTATCGACAACCACAATTACCAAAAACTTTAAATGCTTCTTACCAGTGGCATACAGAAATGATAAACAATCAATCGCAAGTTATAAAAAACTAATCACAGCTGAGGCAGGAGCCAAGCACTTTCTAACGTTTAAGGAAAGTAGTGTAGTTTTTGACGGTAATTTTGAGCTTTTGGTTATGAAAGACTCTTTTTGTGTTTTGATTATTCACGTTAGTGATTCATCCACAAATATTTTAACAACAGTGCCTGTGGGTATTATTGTCAAAAATAAGGCTATTGCCCAATCGTTTTATAAGTTTTTTGAAGACTTAGAGAACGATGGAGAGAACTTCTTTGGTTTATTAAATTCTAAAAAATAGAATAATCATCTTAAAAAGCTAGCAGATTTGCTAGCTTTTTTAAACTCAAATTAGAGTGGCAACAATCCAGACCAGACATTTCTACTTTGAAGTGGCTTTGTTGCACAAAGATTTGAAATGCAAAGCGCCCCTAATTGAGCCAAATTTAAGGCGTAACTTGGGTAAGTGGTCGACCTAATTCCGTAAATCTGTTAAGGACTGCTACACGTGCATGGATCTCATTCACTTGGCTATCAAAACTCCTTGCACTGAGTTTATCTCCTAATAATTTGATGCAATGCATCTTAGTTTCAACCAAACTTCGCCGATGATAGCCTGACCATTTTTTCCATAGTGTCCTGCCTAAACGTTTAATTGTTCGAAGTAATTCATTTCGCTCTAGCGAGCTACTCTTTGTATCTTTCCATTTTTTCTAGGTGGAATCACCGCATGCGCTTGCCGATCTGCAATGACCTGACGGCATTGCTTGGTGTCATAAGCCCCATCGGTATAAACAGAGTCAATCCGCTCATCTTGTGGAATCTGATTAAGTAAATCACCAAGCACCTGTGAATCACTGACATTATTGGTTGTAAGCTGAACTGCTCGTATTTGTAGGGTTTTAGCATCTATACCAATATGAAGTTTACGCCATTGGCGACGATATTCAGGTCCATGTTTCTTGCGTTTCCATTCGCCCTCACCTAGAAACTTCATGCCTGTAGAGTCCATGAGTAGATGCAGCCCATCGCTACTTTTTTGGTAGCTGATTACAATATCAATATGCTTTTGTCTTCTACAAAGCGTACTGTAATCTGGTGCGGTCCAATTTAATCCGCAAAGTTTAATCAGACTTTGCACAAAGCCAGTGACCATACGTAAAGATAGACGGAATAAGGATTTAATCATTAAGCAGCATTGGATGGCTGCGTCGGAGTAGATTTGATTTCGCCCTTGTTTGCCTTTTGATGGAGCATATCATTGCGTAGCAGGATCAAACCAAATGGCAATATTTCCTCGACTCATGAGTGCTCGGTTATATGCGGGCCAATTGGTTGTGCGGTAGATTTTGTGTGTAGGCTTCTTCATTTGAAAATTATATCGCTGAAAAACCCTTTACAGATAGGTTTGTGCAACAAAGCCATTCAGAATTGAAATAGAAAAATTTAAAAATAAATAACTTGGAAATAGATTTTATGATAAAATTCAATCAGCTATATTAATTTCTACACTTATGTCTGCACTACAAAAAATTAATGAAGATATGATAGTGAATCTTCCTAAGGGTGATTTACACGTTCATTTAAATGGAGCTATTCCAACAAATTTAGTTAAGGAATTATTAGCAAAAAATACAAATGGAATTCCCTCAAATTTTGATATTAATAAAGATTTAAATATTCTCGAACCACAAAAAAATCTGCAAGATTATTTAAAACCATGGAAAGTCTTAAATTTAATACCTAGATCGCAGAGTGATTTAAATAAAATAGTATTACAAACATTTTTTAGTTTAAAACGGCTTTGTTGTATAAACATTCTTCAAGATACTGATTTTTAAGGATTTGTTTAAATTTTAATCCAAAAATAAATTAAACAAAATCATAGTCTTAGATATTTATGCAACAAAGCCCCATTAGAGCTAAACTCCATTTACTAATGTCATATTTAAATCTAATGGTATGAAAGTACTATCAAATATACTGTTTAAATTACAGCGATTTCATTCTTGCTTCCATTATTTCGAATTTGAAGTCTTGGAACCATTGAATTATTTAAGTAATCATAAATAACCATTTCAGGATGATGCAGATCAAATGCTTGTCCAAACCATATACAAGCAGCATTGGATGCACATGGTAAGACATGAATTTTGGTAATTCCTTTATCTGTTAGACTATGAAATAACGCATGAATATCTTGCATGAAACTTAGTCCTCGTTCAGGATTTCTTATTGCTCCATTCCCCATATATTCTGGTTTAGCAGTAATATTAATTACCGGATGTCCTAATTCAACAGCCTTATTTTTAGAGGTTTCTGGATCAGCAGTGAGATTCAATCTAATAGTAATTTCAGTACAATCTTCTATTTCACTGAAATTATTAATTTCATACGCTTTGGTTGTACATATAAGATCAGGCCACATCCAACAACTTCCATCCCTATACATAAGCATAGGTATAAATTTCCCTTTATTTCCTAATTTACTTCCTAATGCTATTAGGCATGGCATAGGGCCGAAGCCAAAAATAGCTACTCTCTTATCATCAAATTTAGTTTCCCTAAGTAATTGTTCTGTTTGAACTTCAAATTTGAACCGTACCGGGTTTGTCGGAGAGTCAATATTCTGAGAGACTACCCCGATGACAAAATTAAAATATACCCCTGAAATCAGAGAAAGAGCGGTTCAATTATTGATTGAATCTGAAAAAGATTATCCTTCTACTTGGGCTGCAATCACAGCAATTGCGCCTAAGATTGGTTGTACTCCTGAAACACTTCGTGCCTGGCATCAAAAGCATTTAGATCAGCAAAATCCTATTAAAGTACAACAGATATCTGATCAAGAAAAAATGAAGCAAATGGAACGTGAAATTAAAGAATTAAAGCGTGCCAATGAAATTCTACGTAAAGCAGCCGCTTTTTTCGCCCAGGCGGAGCTCGACCGCCCACACAAATAATGGTGGATTTCATCCATAACAATAAAGATCGATATGGTGTTGATGCGATTTGTAGGATTTTACCGATCGCAGCTTCAACCTATTACCGAACTTTAGATCTCGCGGACAATCCAGAACATCGAGCGAAACGAGATCTACATGATGAGCATCATGCTGAACAAATTAAACGAATTTGGAAAGAAAGTTCAGGTCGATATGGTGTGCGTAAGGTCTGGCAACAATTGAAACGTGAAGGTTATGTTATCGCACGTTGTACAGTTGCTCGATTGATGCAGAAGCTAGGTATACAAGGTGTTTGGCGTGGTAAGAATAAACAAACCACCCGTAGCCGAGATGATCAAAAAAGAGCAGATGATTTAGTGAAACGTAATTTTAATGCTGATCATCCTGACCAACTGTGGGTGAGTGACTTTACGTATATTCAAACTCATTCAGGCTGGGTCTATACCGCCTTTATTATTGATGTGTTCTCACGAGCAATTGTTGGATGGAAAGTATCGACACGGATGAATACAGATATGGTGCTCGATGCATTAGAGCAAGCCTTGCACGATCGAGGCATGCCAAAGAATGTGATTCATCATTCCGATAGAGGTGTTCAATATCTTTCTATTCGCTATACCAATCGTTTAGAAGCAGCAAATTTACGAGCATCAGTCGGTACAACTGGTGATTCATACGATAATGCTCTGGCTGAAACGGTGAATGGCTTATACAAAACAGAGGTGATTGAATATTTAAAAGCAGATTGGCAAGGTTTAGCAGATGTACAACTTGCGACACTAAACTGGGTAGATTGGTTCAATAAAAAGCGTGTACACAGTGCACTGGGTTATGTATCGCCTTTTGAGTTTGAAGCAATGTACTATGATAAGATTAACCCGTTAGGTCAGGTGGCCTAACTTAAATAAAAAAGTCTCCGACAAACCCGGTACGGTTCAATTCTTCTAAAAAATACTTTTTATAGAACTCATCAGCTGAAGCTCTTAAATGAGCTGGTAATGGTTCATGAATTAGTGTCTTATCTTTATGCAAAATAGATTTTAATGGGAGAAGGCAGCTTGCAATATCACGTCGTGAAGGAGACTGAGGAATATTGCGATTCACGGGCCAGAAAAATAAATACACTGGCATAGGAGTAAAGCTTAAAGAATCTAATAAATCTTCGCATTGTGCTGTGAAATTACTTCTCATTTGCGAGAGTCTTGAAGCTGTATATTCTGCGCCAGCAACTTTATCAATTAACCTATGATGTTTTTCACATAATAATAAAATATTCGTTGGATCATCTGATAGTTGATATGAGAAGAAGGGGATACCGCGAGTAGAATTTTCTGATGCTGCAACATTATGAGCTAAAACGCCATATGTACCTTCAAATCCAGTTATTTCATCTATGTTTAATTTTGCACCACATCCTTTAAACATACATCGGCCATGACTTGAGAGATAAATCTGGTTTTTATCTTTTTCAGATAAATCGTTACCCCTACCTGTAAGATGCTCAAAATCAAAAATTCTTTTTATGAAATATTCTAATTGGTTTACAGGGTTTGGTTTTTGTTTAGGAATCTTTCTAGGAACAAAATCTACATCTTTAACTTCGCTCTCTTGAGAGGAGGTTAAATTCCATGTTTCTTTTAACTTTTCAAAATCATGTAGAGTGTGGGCATCAATTATGTGACCTTGAAGAAAGCGTGCATAAATGGAAATTTTTTTGGCAAGCAATCTTCGGACAAAAGTTAAAGTATCATCATAATTGAGAATTATACGGAAAAAACTTTCAGGGCTTTTATTTTTCAATAAGACAAAAATTATATTTTTACGTTCTTCATCAACTAATACACCTAATGAATCTATACAAATATGCTTTAAAATTTCTTCTATATATTTATTTGCATTTGATAAATCATCTATTGCTGATAAAGAAGTCTGTAAACTTAGGGATGGGTCTAGTTGCATTTTCAATTTAACTCAATATAACCTAACAGTTTGATTTTAAAATTTTTTCTACCAATCCAGATTCCAGTTTTTACTCTTCCGATTATTAAATATAAAACTGGGTCATTAAGATTGGTAATGCCATTTAGAACAGTATCTATATCCCTTAAATCGGTTGGAGAGGGTGTTGGTACATCTTCAGGATGTGTATGCCATAGGCCTTGAAAATTATAGAATTTTTTAGATTCGTTCCAAGCTTGTATTAAAGCATATTGGTGGGACTTTGACCTAAAGAAAGACATACGTGTTTGACAGTCTCCTTCCATAGGAGAGGTAAAGCTTTCAATGATTTTAGCTTTAGTTTCTATGTCTGTTCTTCCAATTAGAATGCCACCCGATTCTGGAGAATCTGATTCTAATTGTATAAATTGCTTTAAACTCTTTAAAACATTTGCTTGAATAATAAAGACTTGGCCTGTAGGTGTGTCACATTTAATCCTCCCTTGAGTTATGTATTGCAACATGGGCATACTTCTTTATAAATTTCTTTTAAATTCAATATATTAATTCCATTTGAATTATTTACTGAATTATAAAAAGGGGTAGTAATTATTCCATTTTTATTTGCATTCTGATTGTCGCCAGAAATAGAAACAAATCCTAATTGTTGATTCAGGACATATTCAGAAATATAGCTTGCTAGCTTCATGCAATTTAAAGAAGAGAAGGGGGTAAATGCACCAGCACACCCTGTAATATTTTTAGCAATTAGCTGTCCAGATTGTACATATTTATACATAGGGGTAAGACTTTTATTTGATTTTTCATCAAAATATAAGCAGTTTAAACATCCTACATGTTTATTATTGAAAGAAATAAAATGTCCACCTAAATCATAAGGTTCTAACCAGCCTATTATTACTTGAATGTTTGCACTTATTTCATAAATAGTTTTTACGAGAGAAATCTCAGTAGGAGTATGGCCAATTGCTATGATGATAGTATCAATATCTTCAGTAATTTTTGATTTTATCCAGCTTTCACCATGGCTTACGAATGGAAAAATAGTTAATCCGGGCCTTTCTATTAAAAACTTATTAGCTAAAGAAGTAGATTTATAGGTATTAACATACTGCAAACCTAAAGAATGACGATAAATATTATCTGTTTTTAAAAGCTCTGGATCTATGAAAGAAAATTTATTTACGCCTGTTTGAGCTAATATCTCTGCAATCTTTGAGCCTAAAGCCCCACATCCGATAATCGCTATATGTCTTGTTTTTTTCTCTTGCCCCGTTCTATTTAATAAATAATCTATCCACGCTCTTTGTGTTAAAGAGACTTTAAAGCCTTTGAAGGATACTTTTTCTTTGAAAGAATACCAAATGGCATAATAAAAAATCACATAAGCAAATCCATGTTCATTTGGAATTCCCACTAGGGCATAATGATTGCCTTGTTTTAACAAAGATCGTTTGTTCTCATTAGAGAGGGTATTAACAATTTTTAGAAAATAGTCCTCATTAAAATAATCTCCTATATCTGGTATGGGGAAAACAGAAGCATCTTCTAATAATATCTTATGAATTTTTACTTTTGTGAGCTGGTTGTGGTTTATGTAAGAACTATCGCCATCATCAATATGCTCTAATATTTGATGATTCCCTTTTGATGATTTTCTTAACCAACCATATAAATTAAATGTAGAAGTAGGGTCGCAATGTAATATTACATCCTCATTTATATTTTGAGTGCTGCCTAAATATCCTTCTAGTTCGTTATACAAGCTTACTCGGTTGTTTAATTGAAAATTAATAAAAGATTGCTTGAGTATATCTATAGCCCTTTCAAAGAATTCAGTAATAAGTTCTTTATGTCTATAGCCTTCAAAGTTTTCACCTTGATGATCCGTAGTACAAATTTCCCCACTTTGACTCACATGATCTAAGGCAGACATTGGTCGTGTCAATATTCTAAAAATGGGAGGTATCGTCCAATTAGCTCTATTTTGAAAAATTAGACCAAGGCAAACCTGTTGTGTATTAATGAGAAAATCAAATTTTAGATTAACCCAATCCTTAGTAATAGAAGTGACATGGATATTTTGAGCTCCATGTTCACTTAATAGCTTTTCAATATTGTCTAACTTTGGGTTATCAAAAAACATTGAGTTTTCCTAAGCAGATTTTCCTTCTTGAGTGTAATAAGTTTGTACTACTGGTTCGGACACTTCTTGTATTTCAGGGATAGGGAATTGTCTTCCAAAAGTTTTATTTAAAATTTTGCAAGCTTCTACTGTATCAGTTTCCTCATTTACAGCTTCTAAAGATGATTTTAAATCTTCAAGTTTTGATTTTAAGTGCTCCATTTGTTTTCGGGTCAATTTTTCGAGTAAGTCTACACCTTGATGTGCAGGTAAATTAATTACGAGTCTGAAGTAATACTCGTTATTTTCTGGATCAATGCTAAAGGTAGTGAATTGATCTAATACATTATTTACTATAGAAAGTAATACCTTATTATCATTCTCATAATCTTCAGCTGTTATATGCTCATATACAGCTGTAGTGATAGCAATACTCTTAAAAAAATCTAGACCTTTCTCATTTCGCCATTGTTTCAAGTAGCGAGTACATCGTCTAAACTGATGACGTAAATCTGAATCATCTTCAAATTTTCCCAAAATTGTATCGGTAAGTTCAGTAGGATTTGAAATATCCCAAGTCTTAAGGTCTTCAGAGGAGAATTCCTTACCTCGAGCTAGATACATATTGCCTTTGTCGTCTTCAGCGTAGATGGGCAGATCTACATGATAATCGGGACTACCATTTTTGAGATAAGTGACAGTTACGCAAGGTCGTTTGATCGTTACAGTTCTATTTGAATGAGTTAAAGCATCTCTAACAATTTTTTTAATTTCTACTGAGCCATATTCCTCTTTGTCACAATCTAATAAAACTCCTACATCAATATCATAATCTCCATTCTTAGGCTTAATCCCTGTGCCCAAGGCATAACTACCTTGATTAAAGTATTCAACAAATTGAGGACCATTTGGATCCTTTTTGAGTTCATCTTTTAAGGTGCTAATCAAAAGGTCACGTTTTTCACGTAATGTACTTTCTTCGTCATAACGACCTAATCGAATATTTGTGTGGAACTTAGCATAGTGTTTTTGTGGATTCGCCATATTGTTGTATTCCTGTAGTGCTTTTGTTGTTATGGGGATCTCCTATATTAAATACAAGTTAAGACATTAAAAAAAATAGAATTTTTAAAGGGAAAATTTAATCAAAAAATATTTAAACAAACGATGAGATGTATCAATCTCCAATTTTTAGCATTCCTTCCCAACTAAAATAGTTTTGAGTCAAATTCTTTCTGGACATCGCCCATACACGACCATGCATCTTGCAAGGTCCAATTACGGCATCGCCAGCACAGAGTAAAAAGAATGTTCAAAATAAACAGTCTAAAAATTCTGAATAGCCTTTTAGAACAGAGAGTTAAGGCACACAATTTAAAATAGTCAGTGAGCCTATCAAAATCCTCATGTATGAAACCTAAGAAGTTCCACATTTTTCTGGGTATACAAGCCTAAATTTTATGGAAAGAATTCATATGCTGCTCCTTTAGCTAAAAGAGTATTCAGCTTACGATTCGTGGTTATTTTCAACAGTGCCTTCTGGTAAGGGTCGGCACCTGCACATCAAAAAAATCTCCCCCCAGAGTACGGCTGTTTCTATCGGGGGTAGAATATTCATTCTGTTACTTTAGACTATAGCCTAACGGAACAAAATAAAGTCTTAAAAAGCAACTCAAAAACCGTATTTATAGACTTAATATTTAATTTCGGTACAATATGTATTTAATTATCTAAACTCTAACGGTACAGAATGCCTAATCAGGTCGGATATATTCGAGTCAGTTCAACTGAACAAAATACTGAACGTCAATTAGATGGAATCAGCCTGGATAAGACCTTTACTGAAAAGGCAAGCGGTGGTAGCCGTGAACGTCCTCAGTTAAATGCAATGCTCGACTATCTGCGTGAAGGTGATACGGTGCATGTTCATAGTATTGATCGTCTGGCACGTAATACAAATGATCTGAACGAAATTGTGAATAGTCTGAATGATCGTGGTATAACCATTATTTTTCATAAAGAGAATTTGACCTTCAGTCATGATGTAGCACAATCGGCAATAAATAAACTCATGTTTCAGATGCTTGCTGCATTTGCAGAGTTTGAACGCTCCATGATCCGTGAGCGTCAAAAGGAAGGAATTGCAAAAGCCAAAGCGAAGGGCTTATATAAGGGAAGAAAGCGGAAGGTTGACTATGTTGAAATACGAAAAGCAATGGCTGAAGAAAATTCAACATTTAGAGGTGTTGCAGAAAAGTTTAAAGTAGGGATAGCAACAGTACAAAGAGCTTTAAAAGAAGAAACTAATAATCAATAAGGTTGATTAATGAAGACGCTTAGATATTCAAATTTAGAAAAGATCATGACCATTTATACTGAAATTTCTACTTATATTACATTTCATAATGCGACTGGTTTAACAGATATAAATAAATCAATGGAAGATTTTTGAACCGTACCGGGTTTGTCGGAGACCAAGCTTTCTGAGAGAATGTCCCGATGAAAAAAGTAAAATATACCCCTGAAATCAGAGAAAGAGCGGTTCAATTATTGATTGAATCCGAGAAAGATTATCCATCGAATTGGGCTGCGATCACCGCTATTGCTCCCTGAGCAGTATACTGCGCAAGGGTTGTACTCCTGAAACACTACGTGTTTGGTATCAAAAATATTTAGATAAACAAAATCCAGTTAAAGTACAGCAGCTTTCAGACCAAGAACGTATCAAACAACTCGAACGCGAAAATAAAGAACTGCAACGCGCCAATGAAATTCTACGTAAAGCAGCCGCTTTTTTCGCCCAGGCGGAGCTCGACCGCCCACACAAATAATGGTGGATTTTATCCATAATAATAAAGAGCTGTACGGAGTCGAGGCGATTTGTAGAATTTTACCGATCGCACCTTCAACCTATTACCGGACTCTAGATCTCTGTGAAAATCCAGAACATCGAGCAAAGCGAGATTTACATGACTTGCATCATGCTGAGGAGATTAAACGAATTTGGAAGGAAAGTTCAGGTCGGTATGGTGTACGTAAAGTCTGGCAAAAACTGAAACGTGAAGGCTATATTATTGCGCGCTGTACTGTTGCTCGATTAATGCAAAAGCTAGGTATAAAAGGTGTTTGGCGTGGTAAGAACAAACAAACCACCCGTAGCCGAGATGATCAAAAACGAGCGGATGACTTGGTAAAACGTAATTTTACTGCTGATCATCCTGACCAACTGTGGGTGAGTGACTTTAGTGTGCCGCAGCAAGCGGCGTAAGAGATGAGGGTATGGCCCCTCGCTATCGGCTTGCAGGAGCAGGTAGCAAACCACCATAAGCGGCTTGGATCAAAAGTCCCGGTCGTGAGCGTTATGGAA
>NZ_VPAW01000035.1:0-26600 GCF_013419055.1 Acinetobacter sp. YH12108
TCAGAATAATTCAAGTGAATTTGTTTGAAAGAAGAACTTTAAAAGCTTTATTTTCACCCGATAAAATACCCATAAAACAAGAGGAAGCTCAAATGAGCTTCCTCTTGTGAAAAATTGTGGGACAGCAGTGGGCTATAAGCTCCCATTTTTAGTCTTTAATTCGCTTTTTCGCTTCATCATAAACTATGCTATCAGCTCGTTTTCCGACGGTAATGAGCAGTATAACTACCTGATCATCTTTAACTTGATAGACAAGTCGGACACCAGCTTTTAATAATTTGATTTTATAGCAACCTGCAAGATCGCCTCTAAGCATATTCTTTGGAATATGTGGCTGCTCTATGACTTTGGCTAGTTTCTTTTTAAATTGATCTCGTATAGCAACAGGGAGTTTTTCCCATTCTGCTGTAAAGTCCTTGTGACGTAAAAGCTTATAAGTCATCTAATGTGACTTCCTCAAACATCTCTTTAGGATCATTAATGCGCTTACGGACAAGAGCTAATAATTCTTCATCTTCTTCCGAAAGCAAAGCTTTTTTGACAGGCAGTTTCCCAGTCGTAGCAACATACTCAAGAATACTAGTGAAGAAATCCGTAGGTGCAATACCTTGCTCTTTAAGGATTGAATAAGATTTTTCTTTAAGGGCTTCATCGACCCTGAAGTTAACAGTAGCCATCATATTTCCCAAGTATTTAATGTACTAGGAATAGTGTAATGCAAATTGCATTACAAGTCGACTTCGCATAACCGCCATTATGTTAAATCGATGATAAAAGGCTCGACTCATAGAATTATTCATTTAGAAGTTATAGGGTATTCATCATGAATCTGCAAAACAAAGTCATTAAAATCAATTAATTGATATATCATTCTCTGCTTGTAGAATAAAATACTTACTTCTATATATTCAGCTTTATAACATTTTGTTCTATCCATTTTTTTTATAAAATTTGGAAATTGCTTCTTAAATGGAAAATAGGGTCTAACTAAGTTCTGGCTCTTTAAACCATCAACTAAAAAATAATAACTATCTATCGAGATATATGCTCCTGTAGATTTTCTTGAATGGGGCTTATAACCTAGATAACACATTTCTCCAACTTTAAAGTTTCCCTGTTCATATTGCTTATCTACCATTTTTGATACAAAGATAGAAAATAAAATTTTAAAAATTAAAAATAAAAAAAATAATAAAAGTGCTCCAATTAAAAGTACTCTTCTATGATAAAGATCCATCTGCATTCCTTTTAAAATTTTATTTTTAATATTTCTAAAATTAACATAATACACGTTATACGGATCTAAAAATGGGAGCCTAAGCTCCCATTTTTATTGATGATTTTTTAATTCTTTCAGCATAGCATCCCGTAAGATTTCATTCATACGTGTCTGATAACCTTTGCCTTGAGCTTTAAACCATGCAAGTACATCAGCATCTAAACGAATGGAAGTCTGTTGCTTCACTGGGCGATAGAATTGATTATGGCGTACAGCATTGCTCCATTCTGTAATTTCAGGCATATCTGATAGATCTAGCTGAT
Organism: Acinetobacter sp. YH12108; assembly: GCF_013419055.1. Lineage (NCBI taxonomy): Bacteria > Pseudomonadati > Pseudomonadota > Gammaproteobacteria > Moraxellales > Moraxellaceae > Acinetobacter > Acinetobacter sp. YH12108. The sequence goes on from NZ_VPAW01000035.1 coordinate 1,543, forward strand.
CATCAGGAACCGTGCCTTTAGCAAGCAAGCGTTGAATTTCAGCATCTTGTTTGTCGCTGAATTTTTCATTCAGTTCTTTGCGTGAGTGTCTAACCATGCTCATATTTATCTCGCTCCGCTTTTGTTACCTGTCTTGCACTAATAATTCTTATGATTTCACAGTCATCTTCATCAAAGATGGTATGAGCTACTAAGAGCATTAGTACGCCTTTCACTTTTCCAATGGTCTGCCAACGTTCTTCGCCATCGGTATGTCTGTCCTGGATTGAGATCCTTAGAGGATCTTCAAAAACAAGGCTTGCAGTTTCGAAAGAGATATCATGCTTTTTCTGATTCTTTCGATTCTTAGCCTCATTCCATTCAAAATACTGTTCCATAAAAAACATTCAAATTTGTATATACAATAATGTATCACAAAATTGTATCACTCAAGTTGAAAAGCGTAATTTTTAGTCAAATTTATTGGCAGAAAGTATCAAAATTGCTCATAAAAAAGCCGATTTGTTTCAAAATCGGCTTTTTGTACATTTCTTGGTTAGCGTTAAATTTTTAAGCTATTGATATTTATATTAATATACAAGTGTACTTCGTATAACTGCCATTATGTTAAATAAGTAAAATTTAGTTATTTTTTTGAGATGATGGAGCTGAGTTCCATGTGTCTAATAAGCGCCATATTGCATTATCAATATCTTGCCATTTCTCCCAATTGTTTAAATTAGTTTCCCATTGAACCCATATATCCCCATACTTATTTGATTCATAGTTATTTCCTATTATTTCAATTGATTCTCCATTTTCTGGTCTTCTTCCTCTTGTATTAACTTTAAGAAAGACACCAGAAACATTTGGAATATTCGAATCTGCATAACAAAATAGATATTCATCAGAAAAAATCCTCCGATAACATTCCAAGCCGAATTTTTTAAATTTCGAATCCATCTTGACATATTCCGGAGTAATATTATTAAGAATTACTTTTTTTGTATCAGTATTATTTTCCCTCATCTCTAAACCTAAACCTTTTATTCGTACTCGTACCTGATCTTTATGATCAGGTGCAAAACCATCCGTAGCTTCTATTTTTTCCCTATTGAAAGTTAAATAAAATTCTAATTGTCGATTAGAGTCAGGCATTGGTAAAGTATTTGCTTCCTCTTGAGTTATAGCGGGAAATTTTTCAGGAATATAGTCAATTGGAAACTGCCCTAAATAATGTTCACGTTCAGGGCGATAAAATTCATTATCAAATTGGTCAGGAATATGTTTTCTACGTGGACCAAGCTTTGCTTTTACTATCAAATTTGGATTCTGCTTCCATGTCACTATTTCCCCTTCTTTAGGAATATCTTTTGAAATATCTTTTGATGTACATCCAATAAGTAACAGGACATACGAGGAAATAATCCAATATCTTTTTATTAGCATTATTTATCTCTTATAAATTTATGATTTCAGCAAAATCAGAATAGTTAAATTTCCCTAAAATTAACATAATACACGTTATGCGAAAGGCCCTATTTATGGGCCTTTTAATCATCTGATTAACATAAAATCTCTTATGCGAACTTGAATTGTAAACCCAAAATAGAAATATCCTATTTTTAGAGTTTAGGAAGCTGTTACTTGCGATGCTCACTATGTGAGAAGTTTCATACCTTTTATCGGATAAAAGGCTCATTATTTCCAAAGTACAATGAACTTCAACTTCTGTACTCCTAGCGTTAAGGTAGCTATGTCATTCAAGATTTGTTCACTTCATTCTTTTACTAAATATAAGAAACTTAAAAAAAACACACCATTTGTCATGATTTCATTGCCTTAGCATTCTCTACAACCTATATTTGAATTTGTTACGTATTCAAAATATTCAGGGGATAGTTTCGATGGTCAGTCAACGTGGTGGTCGTAGAGAAGGTGCCGGACGAAAATTTGTATACGATGAACCTACAAAGGTTATGCGTATTCCTGAATCCCTGGTAATTGAAATCAAGAACTACCTCAGCAACTCAAAGAAATCTAAGTTCAATGATGTTGCTTCTATTACGTTGGTTAATCCAAGCACAACTATGCATATTCCTTTGGCTGCTGAAAAAGTAGCCGCTGGTTTTCCTTCCCCTGCCCAAGATTATGTAGATAAAACCTTGGATATGAATGAACACCTCATCAAGAATGAGGCAGCTACATTCATTGTGAAAGTCGCTTCGCTTTCAATGCGTGACGCAGGTATCGATATAGATGATGAACTAGTCGTAGATCGCAGTCTGGAAGCCAAACATGAAGATATTGTGATTGCATTGATTGATAATGAATTTACGGTCAAACGCCTGATGATCGAGGGTGATGAACGCTGGCTCAAGGCAGAAAACCCTGACTATTCGGATATTCACCTGAAAGATGGCCAAGAAATGGTGATTTGGGGTGTAGTCACCTATGTTCTAAAGCCACTCAAGAAGCGTAAATAAATCAATAATTAGCCTTTTGGTTTAAGACATGGAATATAAAAAGAAAGTCTATGCCTTGGTGGACATTAATAACTACTATGTGAGTTGTGAAAGGGTCTTTAATCCAAGTCTAAATAACAAGCCAGTCATTGTCTTATCTAACAATGATGGCTGTGCTGTCGCCCGTTCGCAGGAAGCCAAGGATTTAGGAATAAAGATGGGAGTACCTCTTTTTCAGATCAAAGATATTGTGGAACGACATAACGTACAAGTGCTGTCTAGCAACTATGCCTTATATGCAGAGATGTCACGCAGATTCATGAAAATACTTTCAGAATTTGTATCTCCCAAAGAACAGGAGGTGTATTCCATTGATGAGTGTTTTTTAGATCTGACTGCTTATACTGAAAACTATGATTTGACTGAATATGTGCAACAAATGCGTCAGCGCATTTTATCCTGGCTTGGTCTACCAGTATGTATCGGTATTGGCCGAACCAAAACAGAGGCAAAACTCGCCAACCATATTGCAAAGAAAAATGCATATCTGAATGGAGCCTGCAACTTGATTGCTATGGATCCGTGTTCAGTAGAAGTGCTATACCAGTCGATAGAGGTGGGTGAAATCTGGGGTGTAGGGAGCAAGCATTCTAAGAAGCTTAATGGTATGGGTATTCATACTGTCATGGATTTTGTCCAGTCTTCGCCATTGATGATCAGAGATCAGTTTTCAATTGTCATGCATCGCACCTTATTAGAACTAAAGGGTGTTTCCTGCATTGAACTAGAACATACTCCGCCATCAAAACAACAGATTATTTCCAGTCGTTCCTTTGGACAACGGATCTACCATATTGATGATCTTAAGGAAGCGATGTCCCTCTATGTCATGGATGCAGTGAAAAGACTTAGAGAGGATCAACTCTTATGTGGGTGTCTCATTGGTTTTGTGCAATCCAACCCATTTGATAGTTCCAAGCCTTTTTACAACAAGTCATTGTCTCTAGCTCTACCTGAACCCACTGACAATTTACTCGTACTTTCTAAACTGGCTACAGCAATGATTGATGGCCTATATGCAAAAGATATCGGCTTCAAAAAATGTGGGGTGATCCTGACCTGTTTAGAACAAAAGGCAAACCATATCTATGACATGTTTACTGATATGAAGCACGTGGAAATCAGTGATACTTTAATGGAGTCACTGGAAAAAATTCATAGTAAGTACGGCAAGAATAAACTCGCTTTAGGGGCAAGCATGATACCGAACCGAAGATGGAGTATGTCGAGAGATCGGCTCTCACAAAACTATTTTCGATGGGATCAACTACTAGTAGTAAAATAATATTTTTACATCCAAAAACCTGTTTCATCTCACGCCCGAAAGTACGGAGATATACCTATTAAACTATAAATTTTGACCATGCTGTTTTGAGAAAAAATGCATGTCTTTCTTATCAACAATCTCTTCAAGATCTACAAATCTCTAGTTATCTATAAGCTCATCATCTGCATTTTTTAGAACATAAAATGTCTCCCTTCCATAGCGAATTGTTGCTTAAATTTTTGGACTGTTTTGCACAAAAAATCTAAATTTTTAGGCTCTACCAAAGCAACAAAAATACACCAACATCTAAAAAATCTCAGTGTATTGAAGACCAGCAAATCGACATCATTTTTCTCAAATACCACTCAGAGCTAAACATGAATAAACTGACAAAAAAGCCAAAAAAAACATGTTTAGAGTCTCTCCTCTACCGACATAAAATCTTCAAAAAATCGAAAAAAGATCATAAATAATTTGAGCCATGCATTCCCCAAAAAATCATTGAGAAGAGAAAATCTTCAGCCATATTTCCCTATGCATATTAGTTGTTCTTTTTATAATACTTCTGATAATAAACTTCTGCGCGTTGTTGTAAATCTTCCAGGTTTTCACGTGTACTTCCCTGACTTCTAAGCAGCCAAAGCATCATCAAATACATTCTAGCCATATCTCTCTGTATTTGCTCTGTAGCAACAATTTTGTTCGTGGTATCCATGACCATTTTGCTATGTTCATCTAAGCGTTTTTCTAATTTATAGATCTCAAATTTGAACAATGCTAAATGCAAATTACTGGTTAGCAACTCCCTCAGTAATGTTGAGGGACTTATGCCTCTGGCTTCTGCCATAGCAACATATTCATTAGCAATATTATTATCTAATCGAATGCCAAATTTACGAGTTGAGGTGATCGTCATTTTTAATTTTTATCATTTTTGGGATTAAATATTTTTATAGTTAGCGGTAGCACATAAAGTATTGATAAATATAAAAAACCACTAATATTATGGTAGCCCCATAATTTTTCTTACGCTACCACCCTAACTATTTGTTTTTAAAATATTTATATCACATTTTACGCTGTTTTTGTGGTAGCCCTAGTGGTATCACATAAAATTAATATTTATTAAGAGCTTATACGTTTTTTTTTGCATTTTTGGTAGCGCCTCGCTTTTATTTCAAAAACCTTTGAAACCCTTGTGCTGCATGGGATTCGTGACTGCATCATTAGATGCGTGGTGTGTGACAAGATAATTTCCGGCGTGTGCCGGTCCGGTATTAAATTTAGTCCCAAATTTCAGTTAGTAATTGGCAGAATGCTGTTTGATATTTTTTTATTAGAGGGTGGGTGGTTGGCCTTCGATGATAGCGAAAGTAAGTAGCATGAGTTCATTCAAAATGACTCATAATTATTAAAAGTAAAGATAAACGTCTCTTCAAAAAATTTATATTTTTGACGTTTTTTCTAGCTCTGAGAGATATTAACTCTCGCCAGAAAACAATAGTGTACCCTACTCTGTTCTAAATCTGAAATTGATCATTTTCACCAAGCAATCGCAGCGTTTCTAAAGGCCCCCTGTTCTGACTAAAAACTTCTCTATTGGTTCAGTTTTGTCAGCAAAATTGGAGTTAAAAAGTTATGATTTGATCTGTTTCAGATACTCATTTTAATAAGCTGAAAAAAGATAGTGCACATCAACTGCTAATCTAGGTTTCTTAAAAAGTTGCTGAAAAAAAGTGCTGCATCTTCATCTAAACAAGCTAACCAGTCTATCAACTCAATTACATCCATGCGTCTTTCTAAAATTTCTATTTTTGAGACATAAGACTGAGGCTTTTCTAACCGACGAGCAAGCTCAACCTGAGTCATATTTTTAGACTCACGTAATTCGATTAGTTTCTGAATAAGGGTTTTATACCGAGGGTCATGTATTGAGCGCATGCCCCAATATCAGTTACAATTCAAAATATCCCAAAATAGGATATTTTAAATTAAAGGAAAACATATGAATGAGATAAATCAGAAGGCTCTAAGGGAGGAAAATTTAAAAAAACACTTAACGAGAATTCAGAATACTCCAGGTGTAGATTTCGAGCAGATTACAGCTTCCAAATGCTATATTTCGTATAAAGGTCGTGAGTGGTTTCTATGGCCTAAAAGTGGGAAATATGTTCAGATTAGCAATGATGAGCCCATTACTGATATGTATTGGGGAGATGTAAAATCTTTCTATCATCGTTATATTGCCGAAGCCAATAACCTTCCTAAAAATCATGGCAAGCTTTGGACTGAAAGTGATATTTCCGTGTTATTAGAGATGCTTGAAAATGAAGCCTCAGTTAATGAAATCGCTCAGATCCTGGAAAGACATCCGCAGACTATCATTGACAGGCTAAATATTCTTTTTGAGGGAAAAATTGATTTCCTGCAGATTTCAGAAAACCAATGGGATTTTATTATTAGTGACCTAGTGGATATCTATCAGTAGTTCTAGATATTGTTCTTTCCTAAATAAAATACATGGAACTGTTTTAGGCTTAACTAAGTTTCGAAATCTGAGTGTAAATAGACTAAAAGCCCAGATCTGGTCTCTGGGCTTCGAATAAAAGTTTCTATATAAATTTTTAAATTGAATAGCCACCGATTTTGTAGACACCTCTTAGTTAGATATGGACTGCCACCACTCTCCTAGACAAATTTCGTCTATTCTTTTTGCATAGGAGAGAACATTATGAGTGGACAACGATACACCCCAGAATTTAAAGATGAAGCTGTTAAATTGATTACTGAACGTGGATATTCTGTCACCGATGTGGCAGAACGTTTAGGTGTATCACAGCACAGCATTTATAAATGGCTAAAGGCCGTACAGCCTTTACGCAACAACCCTGATGAACATGAACTACTCGAAGCAAAGAAAGAAATCCTTCGCCTTAAAAGTCAGCTCAAACAAACTGAAGAGGAACGGGATATTCTAAAAAAGGCCGCAAGGTACTTTGCAAGCCTGCCCGAGTAAAGTATCAGTTTATCCTGGAATACAGCCATCAATTTAAGATTAAAACGATGTGTCGGGTTCTTAAGATTGCTCGTGCTGGCTACTATGCTTGGTTGCATGAACCCGAATCAGGCAGGACTATTGAAGATAAGCGGTTATTACAGCTCATCCGTTCTTCTTATGATGCCAGTTATGGCATCTACGGTTATCGTCGCATTACGCTGGATCTTAAAGAGCTAGGTGAAAGCTGTGGACCTAATCGTGTGCTGAAGATCATGAAGCACAATGGTATTGCCGCTGTTCGAGGATATAAGAAGCATAAAAGCTATGGTCGTGGTCGTCCTCAGATTGTGCCACCTAACCATTTAAATCGAGAATTTGTTGTAAACACACCGGATACCTCTTGGGTGACTGATATTACCTACATCCGCACCTGGCAAGGCTGGTTATATCTGGCTGTGGTTCTCGATTTATATTCGAGAAAAGTCATCGGTTGGTCAATGAAACCTACGCTTGCCAAGGATATCGTTTTGGATGCACTTTTAATGGCGGTATGGCGACGCAGACCCAATGAACCTGTGATCATACACTCAGACCAAGGCTCACAATACAGTAGCGGAGACTGGCAGAAATTCTGTCAGAAGCATAATTTAGTTCCGAGTATGAGTCGTCGTGGAAACTGTTGGGACAATGCTGTTGCTGAATCCTTTTTTAGCAGCTTGAAGAAGGAAAGAATTAAAAAGAGGATCTATAAAACACGAGAAATGGCTCGTGCAAATGTATTTGATTACATCGAGATGTTTTACAATCGAATCAGGCGTCATTCACATCTCGATGGGATGAGTCCGGAAGCCTTTGAGGCAGCTTCAAAATGAGGCCGTCTCGTGTCTAGGATACTGGGAGCAGTCCAGATAAAATGGTTAATTAAAGAGGTGCTTATGAGCAGTAAACGATACCCAGAAGAATTTAAAATAGAAGCAGTAAAACAAGTCACTGAGAAAGGTCGTAGGGTGGCCGAAGTTGCTGCACATTTAGGAACCACCACACATAGTCTGTATGCCTAGATTAAACGCTATGATCCTCAACAGCCCAAGACAACAGAATTTAATAATTCAAGTGCAGAATTAACAAAATTAAAAAAAGAGCTACAACGGATTACTAAAGAAGGGGACATATTAAAGGTTGTGGAAAGCTTTTTCCAGCTATTAAAACGAGCGAGAATTAAGAAGAGAATCTATGCATCAAGAACTGAAGCGAAATCAGATATCTTTGAATATATTGAAATGTTCTACACTTCAAAACGCAGACATAGTTCTAATGGTCGGCGTTCTCCATTAGGTTATGAAAAGGCCCATCAAAAGATGGTTATTTGTATCTAGAATTTTGGTAGCTATTCATCCTTCTGTATGATTTTACAAGTTAGTTGAGGTTAACTCTTGCCGTTCCTTACTCTTATTTATTCTTAGGCAGAGATTTCTGTTCTCCTTAGATATTAGAAGTCAGGTCCAAAAGCGACCCTTTCAAAAGAATCAAATTGTTTTTCTACCTCCTCTCTCAATTTTCCGGCTTCTGAACATAATCATAACTAAAAAATCAGGAGGACTTTACTTGTTGTACAGAATATTGTACATTTTAACTTGTACAGAATTCTGTACAAAAATATGTTTTTGCAAACAGAGACTCGAAAGCCATTTTTGAAACTAAGTGTCCATATAAAGTATCTATAGCGAATCTATGAGCCAAAGTGCTAACTAACCAATGCTAGATCAGTGAAGTGACCACATCTATTGTTTAAGGCTAAACATTTAATAGGAAATGCAAAACATGCAAGTATTTACATATACAGATGCACGTAACAATCTAAAATCCGTTTTAGATAAAGTGATTGAAGATGCGGATGTTGCGGTAATTACTCGTAAAGAAGGAAGTCATGCAGTTGTTATGGGGCAAGAACACTATGACAGCTTAATGGAAACACTTCATCTACTTTCCTCTCCGAATAATGCTGCTCGTTTAAATGAATCAATCGCTCAATTACGTGCATCCCGCACTAATACAAGGGATCTCATTGAAGATGAATCGGACGATTGAATTTACGGATAACGCCTGGGAAGACTATCTTTATTGGCAGACACAAGACAAAAAGGTACTCAAGCGAATAAATACTTTGATCAAAGAGTGTCTACGTACACCATTTGAAGGTACTGGGAAACCTGAACCTCTGAAGGCGAATCTTTCAGGCTTCTGGAGCCGTAGAATTGATGAAAAGCATCGGCTAGTTTATGAAGTGACGGATGAACGTTTGAGCATAGTTCAGTGCCGTTTTCATTATTGAATAATAATCCCTGCCTTAACAAGAGTCAGATCTCTTTAATGTTTTTCCTTTTGTCTAAAGTCCAACAAGCATCAACTTAGCCTGTGCATGTCCATTATCTGCTGCTTTTTTTAACCACTGTAATGCTTGTACGCGATTCTTGGGCAATCCATTATCACCATTTAAATAGCTCATCCCAATATTAAATTGAGCCATTGTATTGCCATTATTTGCAGCCTTTAAATACCATTCATTCGCCAATGCAAAATTTTGTGGAGTACCTTGACCATTCATATACATTACTCCTAAGTTATTTTGCGCATCAACAAGTCCTTGATCTGCAGCCTTTCGGAAAAATTCCAAGGCTTTTGTATAACTTTGAGTAATACCTTCGCCAGCGTAATACAAACATCCAAGATTATATTGGGCATATACATGTCCTTGAACAGCGGCTTTGCTATACCATTCAATAGATTTTCCATAATCCTGTTCTACACCATCTCCATACTGATACAACATGCCAAGGCTCATTTGTGCATCTACTTCTCCCTGCATGGCAGCTTTATGGTGTAACTCAAATGCTTTTTTGGCACTTCTAGTTACTCCTCTACCACTGTAATACATTACCCCAAGATTATATTGGGCAGGGGCATAACCTTGAGCTACAGCCTTATCATACCATTCAACGGCTTTGATATCATTTTTAGCTACGCCTACTCCATTGGCATACATCATTCCAACGATGTATTGTGCATCTACATCCCCTTGAATTGCAGCTTTGCTATACCATTCAAAAGCTTTGGTATCATTTTGAGCTACACCTTGGCCGGTTGCATACATCATCCCCAGTTTAGATTGAGCAATTTTTTCTCCCTGATCAGCTGCCTTTTTAAACCATTCAAAGGCCTTGGCATCACTCTGTGCTACCCCTTCACCCTGTATATACATAAATCCAAGCGCAGATTGTGCAGTTGCATATCCCTGATCAGCTGCCTTGTTATACCACTCAATAGCCTTGTCATAACTCTGGGCGACACCTTCACCATTAGCATACTTCCATCCAAGTAAACCTTGCGCCAACATATTTCCTTGGAGAGCTTCTTGCTGAATTTCTTGTAAATTATCTGTATTAGCAAAAGCAGAACTAATAAACAAAGATAAAGTAATTACCAATAATGGTTTTTTATTTAATTTCATTATTCCCCCTGATAATTTTTTGTTTAAGTCTATTTGAAACAATAGATAATTACTGCATTGCCGCAAGCATTAACTTAGCTTGAGCATGTCCATTGTCTGCTGCTTTTTTTAACCATTCCAATGCTTTTACTCTATTCTTTGGTACTCCCGTACCATCATTTAAATAGCTTTGGCCAATATTGAATTGTGCCATTGCATTACCATTATTCGCAGCTTTTAAAAACCATTCATTCGCCAAAGCACTATTTTGTATGGTTCCTTTCCCAGTTGCATACAGTATTCCAAGGTTATTTTGTGCATCTGAATGTCCTTGAACGGCTGCCTTGTTATAATATTCAAATGCTTTGCTATAGTTCTGTTCCACCCCTTGCCCATCAGCATACATCAGCCCAAGGTTATATTGTGCCGATGCTTCCTCTTGATCTGCTGCCTTGCTGTACCATTCAAGGGCTTTAGAATAACTTTGCTCTACACCTTGCCCTCTCTCATACATCAGCCCAAGGTTATATTGTGCCAAAGGAAGCCCTTGAACTGCAGCCTTACTAAACCATTCAAATGCTTTTGTATCGCTTTGAGTAGTGCCTTGACCATCGACATACATTAAGGCAAGGTTATATTGTGCCTGTTTATCTCCTTGAACTGCAGCCTTGCTATACCATTCAAAAGCCTTGGCGTAACTCTGGGCTACCCCCTCTCCTCTTCTATATAAATTGCCAATGGTAAATTGTGCAGATTCATCTCCTTGAACTGCAGCCTTACTATACCATTCGAATGCTTTAGTATAATTTTGAGTTACACCTATTCCATTGGCATACATAACTCCCAAGTGAAATTGGGCTCCTATATTTCCTTGATTCGCTGCTTTACTATACAACTCAAAGGCCTTGGTATTATTTTGAGAAACTCCTTTACCATTGTCGTACATTAATGCAAGTTTATATTGTGCCTCTGAATTTCCTTGCTCTGCAGCCTTACTATATAACTCAAAAGCCTTAGCATAATTTTGAGAAACCCCTTGACCATCATCGTACATTAACGCAAGGCCATATTGTGCATCGACATTTCCTCTATCTGCGGCCTTACTATATAACTCAAAGGCCTTAGCATAATTTCGTGATACTCCATGCCCTATGTGATACATCATTGCTAGTGTAGTTTGAGCTTCTACATTACCTTTACCAGCCAATATCTGAACTTCTTCAAAATTAGAGAAATTTGCTAAAGCAGGTTGCATAAATAATGATGATATGAATATAAATAAAAATTTTTTATCAATTTTCATGTCGAATATTTTTATAAATTCAAGATATTAAGATAATAATTTATTTCTGAATTAAAAAACTAGTCAGATAAACTTTTGGATAGTGACAACATTAAAGAAGAATATAGATTTTGGATGTTTAATTAGTTTCTCTTCTGTTTCCATACAAATATTATTTTTCTCTTTCTACATGTATACCATATCGGATATAGCTTCCATACTAATAAACTTCAAAAATAATGATTAATTTTTATGTAGCAAGTTGCTACAATTTTATTGTTCATTCGTTTTAACAATTAAAAAATGGAAACTTTGCAATCAACCACAAGTCATTTCAGTAAATTTCCTTATTCTGAAGAAGCATTATTAAAGGATCTAACCCCTGAGAATGCCCATGCTGATGAATTAGCTAAAATTAATGATGAGGAATTTATTATTGACTGACTTTCTTATCTTTAATCAAATTTGTCTAAAAAAGAAGTGTAGCAAATTGCTACACTTCTTTTTTAGACTTTAATAATATATTTTTTAATAAATTCTCAAGCTCTTGCAAACTTTCATCATCAAATTCATTCATTTTTAAAGAAACTTTTAAAGTACTGTAATCAAATTTAATATTTCCAGCAACTTTGCCATCATATTCAATTTTCCGAACTACTGTACTAAGAATCGGTTCCTTTTTATCAGCTGATTTCAGAAATCTTTCAGCAAGACCAGCTAACTTTGTTTGTTCAACTTCTTTAGCTAAAAATTTTGCCCAAGCTTTTAATAATGCTTTTTTGGCATTTTCATAATGATCTTCATGCTCAGAAAGAAACTTTTTAATAGCTGTAGCAGCTGTTCGTGCTAAAAGATCAGGTTTTTGTTCAATATCTTTAATCAGCTCATCAGGCAGTTTTTCGTAGGATAAATATTTATACATATCCTCGCGGTTCATGCCTAAAGACTTAGCTAACTGCTGTTTATTCTTTTTAAGCTTTTCATCTAAAGAAATCAAACCGATGTAAATTTCATAATCAGTTAAGTCTTCTCTTTTTAAGTTTTCAGCCAAAGTAAGAAGAGCAACTTCTTCATCCGATGCATCTACAACAATTACTTCAATTGTATTTTTATTGAGTACTTGATGTGCCTTTAAGCGTCTTTCACCAGCAATCAGCTCATATTTATCAGCAACTCTGCGAACTACAATGGGTTGTAGCAATCCGATCTCTTCGATAGAAGCTGCTAAATCTTCAATATCTTGTTGATTAAATATTTTTCGCGGCTGATTTGGACTAGGTTGAATATCTGAAATTTGTACATTGCGACGCAATTCTTTTGCTTCTTTCACATGCTCTTTTTGAGCAACTTTATGCTTTTGAGTATTTTGCTGAAGACGTTGAGCCAAGAGTTCTTTTGTAGTTACCATAGTATTCTCAGAATTTTTATTCAACACGACCAATAATTTCTTTTGCTAAATCTTGGAAAGCTTTCCGGACTTTTGAACTTTTATCTAAGCTTAACAATGGTTGTTGCAAAATTGCTGCCTGATTCACCTTAGTACTCATTGGAATTGTCGTCTTTAACAATTCACCCACTTGTCCTTTAGCTTCATCACGAATAAGTTTGCAAACATTTTGCCGTTCATCATGTTTGATTAAAAGAGCCCCTAACAATTCTAGTTGAGGATTGACTCGTCTAATCTTACTCAAATGATTGATTAAGTCTGTTACACCATAAAGTCCATATTGAGATCCAGACTCGATTGGAATAATGACATGAGTTGAGGCTGCTAATGCATTACTTGTTAAGAGTTTTAGACTTGGCGGGCAGTCAATCAAAATATAATCATATAGGCCTTTTAATATTTCTAACTTACTTGATAGTTCTTCTGAAGGTCTTGGAGCATCATCTTTAAGTTGATCTTCTGTCTTACCTAAATTAAGAGAACCATAAATTAGAGATACATTTTTTAAGTTGGTTTCTTCTTTAAGAGCACTAGAAAGTAATTCAACATCTCCGACCAATAATTCTGCGGATGTTGTTTCGACTTCACTAGGATGTTCTGAACCAATATGTAAACTTGCATTAGCTTGTGGGTCCAAATCTATGACTAAAACTTTTTTGCCTAAATCAGCTAATTCTGAAGCTAAATGTACAACGGTTGTGGTTTTACCACATCCACCTTTATGATTGGCTACAGCAATAATTTTAGTCGATTTATTTGTCATAACAGACCCCCATTAGAATTATTCTAATATAGTTAAATTTGTAGCAACTTGCTACACTTTATTAAGTAGATATTAAATTACTAATCACTATTTGATAAAAGATAGACAATTCAAAATCTAAATAAAACATAGCTAGCTAATTTAAAATTAGTATTAATTAATATAATTAAGTAATTATAATTAAGAGCCATTTTTTTATTTTATAAACAATATCTTATGAATTTAAAAGTGGAAGACTTGTCACCAAAAAGTGGAAGACTTGTCACTAAAAGGTGGAAGACTTGTCACTAAAAGGTGGAAGACTTGTCACTAAAAAGTGGAAGGTCTGTCATCTAAAAGTGGAAGGTTTGTCACTATGGTGGAAGGTTTGTCACCACATTTTTAAAAATAGCATTTTTAATAAATAAAATTTTTAAAAATCAAACATTTAAATTGTTGATAAGTGTTGTTTTTTAATTTAAAGGTGGAAGACTTGTCACGATGGATTTTTATTTTGTGGATAAGTCTACTTTTTAATATTTATAGGTTGAAAAATAATCAATATTGACCAAGAAAAAGGCAATTTTTGTACTTGATTTCATTTAAAGGTGGAAAACTTGTCACTGAAAAGTTGAAAATTTTTTGATTTTTTCACTTATAAAGGTATTTTTTGCCTCATTAACACTGTACGGAATACCTTTTAAACAGGGTTTTCCGGGGAAAAGTGGAAAGTTTGTCACTATAAAGTGGAAAAAAATAATTATATTCCACTTTATGGTTGAGAATTATTCTAAATATAGATGAGAGGATGACGTATCTTCCACTTTTAGGCATGAATAGTAGTAAATTTAGGCGGTGTATCTAATAAATTAATTTCTTAAAAGGTGAGGAAGTTGAATGGTATTCCACTTTTATGTATAAATAGGGAAAACAACTTTTAATTTTCCACTTATGACAGACACTGACCACACAGAAGAACAAGAATATCTACCCTATTGCATTGGCAATATCCGACAGAATGGGGTAGTGAGTACCAGTAATCGTTTAATTCGACCTATTGAACTTTCTACCAATGAATATAAGGCTCTGCTATATGCAATGGCTGTGGCTAATTATGGTGAAAAAAACAATCAGGATCGTGAAATTACCGAGCAGACTTATATTTACTTACATAAAGACGATCTTGGTGAATTGTTAGGTCTCAACAAGAAAAACTCTATTAATGTGGCGATTGACCGGATTTATAAGGAACTCTCATCACGTGTCGCTCACTTTGTAATTGAGGAGCCGGCTGATGATCCTAAGAGGAAGGTGAAAAAAGTACATTCGGTAGTGCCGATTATTCGCGAATTACGCTGGGAAGATGATTTAAAAAATGCTTTACAGATTCGTTTCACCAGTGAGGTTTTGCCTTATTTTACCCGTCTCGCAAATGGCAATTTTACTACTTACCAATTAAAGGATCTGTTTGCCTTGGATTCTGTTACGAGTATGAGTTTATATTCGTACATTGTGAAACAAGAGTTTAAATACGCCAATCAAGACACTTATGAAGTAGAATTGTCACTAGAAGGTTTGAAGGCGCTGATAGATATTGGTGAAACAAAATATGATCGCTGGGTTGATTTTAGGCGTTATATTCTCGATAAAATTGTAGCGGAAATTAATAGCAAAACGAGTCTGAAATTAGAGTATGACACCATTAAAAAAGGGCGGCCAATCGTTGGTGTTCGATTCAAAATATTGAATGACAAAAAAGAAAATGCTATTTCACAATCAAATGAAAAAACTAAAATTTATCTGGATGTAGATTTTAATGACAATAATTTGGTTAAAGAACTAGGGGCGAAGTTTGATATGACAGTGCGGTCTTGGTATATCTATGCTAATGATCCAAATAGTCAGAAATTGAAGAAGTGGTTCAAACCAGAAGGTTGTTTAACGGATTCTCAGGCTAATGTCATAGTAAACGATAATTTATTTCAAATGGAGTTCGCTAAGCCTGGCTTGTCTATGGCAGAGTTTAAAAAAGAAATGAAACATAAGCTGAAGAATGATCGTGATTTCGTTCAGGCTAATCGTACTCGTTTAAATGAAATTTTCGGGAAAGAAATTATTTAGAAACTGTAGCAACTTGCTACATTCACATGTGTGAATATCTCTAGATCTTTAAAAGTGTAGCAATTTGCTACACTAATTTTTCTGATCAATTATGCGCTGTTATTTATGAGTAACTAGTACGACAAATTGTGTCATATTCAACTATTTTACTGCCGCATCATGAGTGATTTTATGTAAAATCATCCAATTAATGATTTACTTAATTGGATAGCTATAACAATGACCCAGGTGCAACTGCAACAGTTACAAAAACAGCTCTGGAACATCGCCAACACCTTACGCGGGAAAATGGGGGCTGATGAGTTCCGTGATTACATTTTGGGTTTTATCTTCTTTAAATATCTATCCGAGAAATCAGTCAATTTTGCCAATGAACTGCTCGATGGTGAAGATGTCAGCTTTTTAGAGCTGGATGAAAATAATGAAGCACATGTGCCATACATCGAAGAAATTAAAAAGAATGCGATTCAAGAAGTTGGTTATGCACTGACACCAAAACAGCTTTTCCATACGCTTGCTCAACGTGGTCGCCAGGGTGACTTTATCCTGGATGACCTTACTGCAACCTTAAAAGCCATTGAACAAAGTACTTTAGGTACAGATTCAGCCGATGATTTTGCCAACTTGTTTGAGGACATGGATCTCAATTCAAGCAAGCTAGGGAATACGGCAAATGATCGTAACGAGTTGGTAGCAAAAGTACTCAGTCATTTAGACGACATAGATTTTGATATCTCCAATACCGAAGCCGATGTACTGGGTGATGCCTACGAATATCTAATTGGTGAATTTGCTTCTGGTGCAGGTAAGAAAGCAGGAGAGTTCTATACACCGCAATCTGTTTCGACCTTGCTTGCAAAGATTGTCACTCAAGGCAAAGAGCGTTTACGTTCAGTCTATGACCCGACCTGCGGTTCAGGTTCGTTGTTGCTACGGGTAAAACGTGAAGTGAAAGATGTCGATATGATTTACGGTCAGGAAATGAACCGTACCACCTACAACTTGGCACGCATGAACATGATTCTGCATGATGTGCATTTTGCCAAGTTCGACATCAAGCAGGAAAATACTTTAACCCGTCCGCAGCATTTAGATAAAAAGTTTGATGCGGTGGTGGCGAATCCGCCATTTTCTGCAAAATGGTCTGCCGATCCGTTATTTTTACAAGATGAACGTTTTGCTGCGTATGGCAAACTGGCGCCAAGTTCTAAAGCCGATATGGCGTTTGTACAGCACATGCTGTATCAACTGGATGACAACGGCACGATGGCGGTGGTGTTACCGCATGGCGTCTTGTTCCGTGGTTCGAGCGAGGGCGTAATTCGTCAGTATTTGATTGAACAGTTGAACGTGGTGGATGCAATTATTGGTTTACCCGCCAATATATTCTATGGCACGTCTATTCCAACCTGTATTTTGGTGTTGAAGAAAAACCGTGAGCAGAGCGGCAATATTCTATTTATTGATGCCAGCAATGATTTTGAAAAGCAGAAGAACCAAAACAAGTTATTGCCTGAGCATTTGGATAAGATTGTTGCGGCATTTGAAAAGCGTGAAAATATTGAAAAATATGCGCATGTGGCGACCTTGCAGGAAGTCAAAGATAATGATTACAACCTGAATATTCCGCGTTATGTGGATACCTTTGAAGCGGAAGCCGAGATTGATTTAGATGCGATTGCAAAACAGCTTCAAGCTTTGGAAGTAGAAAGCAAAAAGACTGATGCCGTGATTAATGGTTTCTGTGCCGAGCTTGGGATTGTTTCACCGTTTGCGGAGGTGAAGTAATGGCTGTGCCTAAATTACGTTTTAAAGAGTTTGATAGGGATTTAACAGAATCAAAACTTGTTGAATTAACTTTATGGGCTTCAGGTGGTACACCAGCAAAAGATATTCCTGAATATTGGGGTGATGATATTCCATTGATTAGTGGTGCTTCCATGCACACAAATCAGCTTTATGAATCTGATGTAAAGATTACTAGGTTAGGTCTACAGAAAGGTTCCAAATTAGCACCAAAAGATTCAATTTTAATTTTGGTGAGAGGAAGCATGTTGTTTAATAAAATACCTATGGGAATTACATTAGGTGATGTCGCTTTTAATCAGGATGTAAAATGCATTCGCCCGAAACAGGAACTTGCCCCACAATTTTTGTTCCAATGGTTACATGCTAAAGAAAATACTATTCAAAATAAGGTAACTGCTACAGGTATTGGTGCTGGAAAACTGGATACTGCTGACCTACAAAACCTTAAGTTATATAAACCATCCTCAGAAGAACAAACCAAAATCGCTTCTTTTCTATCGAACGTGGATGAAAAGATTAGCCAACTGACCCAAAAACATGAACTGCTTAGCCAATATAAACAGGGCATGATGCAAAAGCTGTTTAGTCAGCAGATTCGTTTTAAAGCGGATGATGGCAGTGAGTTTGGGGAGTGGAAGGAAACGAAATTTTTAAATCTCATGGAAGACTTATGGGATTATCGAGGAAAAACACCAAAAAAATTAGGTATGGATTGGGGAAATGGGGAGATACAGAGTTTATCAGCATTAAATATTAAAAAAGGTTTTATTGATTTTGATGCAGATTGTCATTTAGGTTCAGAAGATTTATATAAAGTTTGGATGAACAAAGGTGATTTAGTAAAAGATGACATTATATTTACAATGGAAGCACCCTTAGGAAATGTAGCTTTAGTTCCTGATGATCGAAAATATATTTTAAGTCAGCGAGTAGTATGTTTTAAGACGAATAAGAAATGCGTTTTTAATCCATTTTTATTTCAACTGATTTTATCAGATCAATTTCAAAATCGTATTGATGAGTTGGCAACAGGAACAACAGCTAAAGGCATCAATCAAAAATCTATGCAAAAAATTGATGTGAAAATACCTAGCCTAGAAGAACAAACCAAAATTGCTAATTTTCTATCTACGATTGACCAAAAAATTGAAGTGGTGGCACAGCAAATTGAACAAGCTAAACAGTGGAAAAAGGGCTTGTTACAGCAGATGTTTGTTTAAAGATTTTTGCCAAGCTTAAATTAGAGTTTGGCTTTTTTATTTTTTTATAGAGGGGGTAACAGTGAAAAAGTTATTAACCAGCGTAGTTCTTAGCAGCAGTATTTTATTTGCTGCACCAATGTCTATTGCAGGCCCAAAATTCCCAGCAGTAGAAATGGGACAGGTACAACTGGATAATCTGAGCTTTAAGAATATTATGCGCCAGTTTTATAGCGGTCAGATGAGCCGTGGCTATGTCGATGACGAAGAGTTGAGCAAAATGCCGCATATTACCTTGGGACAGGCGGATGAAGATGAAAATACAACTGTCGCGCTCATGCACCCAGTAATTGAATATAAAAATAATGTCAAGGAATCGCGTTATCTAGTCATGATTGAAAAGATACAGGTCGGTAGTGAAGGTAATGTGGTGTCTTGCCATGCTTGTGCAGGAACAGCGGACTTGTTTAGTTTTAAAAAACTACATAATGGTCAGTATCAACTGGTCAGCCGAAGTGCCAAAGATGCCGAATTTTCTGGTAGCTGGGGGCGTGTGGGGCTTGATCTGGAAGAAATTGCTAAGAACTTAAAGCCTTTGGGTAAGAACTTGGTTGGTAGTATCTTCCAAAACGGGTACACCAGCACAGGAACGACAGAACTGTGGTGGGAAGCGTTGCACCTCCCTGAAAATGACTTTATCAATAGTTATGGTGTAGCGGATGCTGGTGGAGATAATGCTGGCAGCTACGAGGAAGATTCTCCGCTGTATTATAGCTATGAAAGTACTCTAGACGTTGTGAATAATGGCGCTGAGTATTTCCCACTGAAAGTGACCTATAAAGGAGAAAAGCCGACCGAGGATTATGAGCAGATCCGCAAGGTCCACTATTCTAAATTGTTCCATTTTGATGTCACCAAGAAAGAATATAAATAACTTTAAAAAAGCAAATTAAGAAAACAGAGGGGAAGAATATGAAAAAAATTCTTATGGCGACCTTGCTCGCAGTGACAGTGATGAGTGGGTGTAGTAAAGATCCACGAGATACGGCTTTTAACTTTACTAGTATGGAAACCTTAACTGAATCAACGAAGGCATTACGTGCAGCGCTTTCAGAGGAGGAAATACAAATTTATGAATGGGCTCTGGGTACAAAGGATTTCACTGGGGTAACCACAGTTGAAAAAATGAAAGAGCTCCTAGGTGAAAATGCAACATTTAGAAAAATCGTTCAGCGTGCAGTAGAGGAAAGAAAACAGCCTGTATTGGATGAATATGAGCGTCTAAAGTCGATTGAAAAAGAATGGACAGCTGTCTATCAAGATCTCTCAAAAATAAAAGCAACCAACATTCGTTTGGGTAAAAGTCCTGATTTTATTACACGGGGAGATCCTGCAATTACTTTCGATGTACATAATGGTAGTAGCTATGATTTATCTTCCATTAAATGGGAAGTGGCACTGTTCTTAGATGATGAAAAAGAACCTTATGCAACGATAGGTATAATTGACAGTTATACCTATGGTAAAAAAAGTAACGGGTTAAGAGCAGGAGAAACAGTAACTAATAGGGTAGAAACTATTAATGTATTTACTTCACCCTTAGATAAGAGTTATCGAAAATGGAGTGATCTAAAAACTCAGAATGCTAAAAAAAGAACCATTACTGCAACTATTGTTCCACAATATGCACAGAATTTTTCTGAAGAATATTTGATTTCAGGGAATGTTCCAGAAGCTATAAAACAGTATGCTGCAGAGAAAGAAATCATCGAGAAAGCGGAAAAATTATTGTAGTAAATTTTAGTATTTACATTAATAATCAAGTAAATATATCTAGAAGTTTGAAGTAATAAGTTCGAGGGGATAATGACAGTACAAAGTGAATCACAACTTGAGAATGAATTGATCGCTCAGTTGCAAGGTTTGGGTTATCAGTTTATCCAACTCAAAGATGAAACACAGCTGCTGTCTAATCTCAAAAAGCAGATTGAACAAGCCAATGGACTGGCACCCTTATCAGAGGCGGAGTGGAAGCAGGTCATCAGCTTTCTGAATAGTGGAACGGTATTTGAACGTGCCAAAAATCTGCGTGATCTTTTTCCAGTCAAGTTTGACGATGGTACAAGCAAGCACATTTTCTTCCTTTCAGAAGATCCTTCAAAAAATATCTATCAAGTCACCAATCAGATCACTATCGATCATCGTGACTACAATGGGCGTACCAGCCGTTTTGATGTGACGATCCTGGTGAATGGCTTGCCACTTGTCCAGATCGAGCTGAAAAAGCGTGGAATGGAGATTGCTGAGGCCTTTAACCAGACGCTGCGTTATACCCGCGAAGCCTACTGGGCAGGACAGGGGCTGTTTAATTTTATCCAGTTGTTTGTCATCAGTAATGGTGCCAATACTCGCTACTACTCAAATGGTACAACAGGCATTGAGTTTGCCTTTCCTTGGGCAGATATCAGTAACAAACACATCAATGAGATTGTTGACTTTGCTGAGGCCTTTTTAAACCAGCAGCACCTGACCCAGATGCTGACTCAATATATGGTCATGCTAGAAACCACCAAAAGCCTGATGGTACTGCGTCCTTATCAGATCTATGCAGTACAGAAAATTGTCCAGCATGTGCAAACCTCTAAAAATAATGGCTATATCTGGCATACCACTGGTTCAGGCAAAACCCTGACCTCCTTTAAAGCCAGTCAGATCATCATGAAAATGCCGGATGTCGAAAAGGTGTTGTTTGTGGTGGACCGGAATGACCTGGATACTCAAACGTCCCGAGAATTTAACGCCTTTAAAGCTGATAGTGTGGATAGTACTGACAGTACACATACCTTGGTGAAACAGCTTGATCAACGCCATGACAAGCTGATTGTGACCACTATCCAGAAACTGAATCGTGCCATCAGTAATGACCGTTATCAGGAATACATCAACTATTTAAAAGACAAGAAAGTTGTGTTTATCTTTGATGAATGCCACCGTAGCCAGTTTGGAGATACTCACCAGAACATCAAAAAGTTCTTTGCTAATGCCCAGATGTTCGGGTTTACTGGAACACCAATTTTTGAAGAAAACAGTCAGTCAAAGGCTGGTCTGAAACTCACTACAGATTACCTGTTCCATGAATGCCTGCATAAGTATGTGATCGTGGATGCCATCCGTGATCGTAACGTCTTGCAGTTCCAGATTGATTATCGGGGCAAATACACTGCCAAAGGCATGGCGACCAATGAAAGTTATGAGGAAGATGTAGAAGGCATCGATACCAAAGAACTGTATGACAACCCGCAACGCTTAGAAATGATTGCCCGCTACATTGTCAATATCCACGATACCAAAACCCGTAATCGTGAATTTACCGCAATGTTCTGTGTCAGTTCGGTGGAGACGCTGACTCAGTACTACGAGATGTTTGAAAAGGTTCAGGCTGAAAAGCAGAAGCAAGATGAAGAGCGGGGTAGGCTTTTTAAACCACTGACCATTGCGACGATTTTCTCCTATGCAGCCAATGAAGCTGTGCCTGTGGATGAACAGAACGGGTTGATCCAAGAAGAAGCTGCAGATATTCCTAGCCAGATCAATCAGTCCAGTCGTGGCAAGCTGGACCGTTATATTGCCAAGTACAACCAGCAGTTTAAGACTAACTATAATTCTGGTGATCAGTTCTATGCCTATTACCGCGATATCGCAGATCGGGTCAAAAAGAAACAGATCGACATCCTGCTGGTCGTGAACATGTTCCTGACAGGCTTTGACTCCAAGCCATTGAATACCCTTTATGTAGACAAGAACCTGAAATACCATGGCCTGATCCAGGCATTCTCACGTACCAACCGTGTCTATAACGATAAGAAGCCATTTGGAAACATTATCTGCTTCCGTAACCTGAAACGTGCGACAGATGAAGCACTGGCGCTATTTTCCAATAAAGATGCGCAAAAGGTGGTACTGGTTCCAAGCTTTGAGGAAATTAAGCAGGATTATGATGCTGCTGTTCAGAAGTTGCTCAAGATCACGCCTGATTATCAAAGCGTGGATGATCTCATGACAGAAGATCAGCAGTTGGAGTTTATTAAGGCCTTCCGTGAAGTGATGCGTTATAACGCTCAGCTGCAAACCTTTATCGAATATGATCAGAACCAGACTGCTTTAGATAAACAGCACTTTGCCAATTTTGCTTCCAAGTACGCTGACTTATGTCGTGATGTACGCAAGACTACGAAAAAAGAAAAAGTCTCTGTACTGGATGATGTCGACTTCCAGTTGGATCTGCTACATAGTGACCGGATTAATGTGGGCTATATCATCAACTTGCTTCAAATGGCATTGGATAGTGGTAATGAGACCAAACGCAAGAAATACGAAGCACAGGTACATGATCTTATTGGCAATGAAGTTACCCTGCATGATAAGCAGGAACTGATTCAGAAGTTCATTGAAGAAAACATGCCGAAGATGATCAATGGACAGAGTGTTCAGAGCGTTTTTGCTGCGTTCTGGGATGCAGAAAAAGAACAGGCATATCAACATCTGTGTGAACAAGAAAACCTTAAACCAGAAGCAATGAAAACGGTTCTGGAAAACTACGAATTTACAAAGCGTTTACCAAGAAAAGAAGAGCTAAAGGATTTACCGAACTTTAAAGTTAAGCTCTTTGAAAGAGAGACCGTATTTAATCAGTTGTGGGATAAGACAAAACAGTTCATTCAGACCTTTTATACTGGGCTATGAGTAAGTAATAGATATGCTAAATATTGAAGCTAAAATCGATGCCTTGCTTAAAGATCAGTTAACAGCAAGTAAATATCTCCCTTTCTTTGATAAAGATATAAAAAAGAAATGTATTGAAAAGAGTGAACTCTTTGCACAAACATTAATCCATGATGAAGATGCTGAAGTAAGACAGTTATGTGCGGCTCATTACGAATTTTTAGCTTTGCGGCTTATTGCTGATGAGGATCTGACAGTACGTATGACATGCGCTGAAAAGTGGGAATCATGTGCTAGACATCTGTATCAAGATAATAATGCAAATGTTCGTGAATCTTGTCTAAATTGGGAGTCATGTCATCCACTTATATTGATGAATAATGAAGAAGACGAGCCGATTATATTGCAAACAGTTGCCTTAATAGGTTTGGATTCAGATATACCAGAAGAGAAAGAAAAGGCTCGAGAAATTTTAGAATATGAGATTTCGAATGATGAAGAATTCGCTGATACATGTTTAGAGCTAAGTGATAAATGGATAAAGGAAAAGTGTGCGGAAAATTGGAGATCATGTGCTTTAAAGCTAGTACATAGTAAAGATGATGATCTTGTTGAAATAAGTATTCAGCGACTTTTGGACGAGAATGATTGGTATTGTTTGGATCATGAAGAGCTAGAAGATCTGTGCCGTATAGATGAGAGATTGGCAGAAGCTATTTTAGATGACCATTTAGATAATTGGTGGGTAAAATCAGCTTGCGTCCAGCTTTATGAAAGCTGTGCTATTCGATTATTAACAGATGAAGATGAAGCGATCGCAGAGCATGCTCAATTCATGATTTTGGAAAGTCAGAATACAAAGTTAAAGTTGAATGCTTTGAAAGAATCAAATAATTACCATATTGCAGCTATTTTGATTAAAGACCATGATCCAGAAGTACGGAAGGCATGTGTAAGAGTTGATGAAGATTTTGCAAAAGCACTAGTCAACGATTATGACATGAATGTTCGATTGGCTTGTTTAGAATATGAAGAATGTGTAGAAGATCTTTTACATGATGAAGAAGTAGAAATTCGTAAAGCTTGTGCGCAATATTATTCTGGTGCCATTCAACTTATAAAGGATGAAGATCCAGAGGTAAGAAAGGTTTGTGCCGAGCATTATCAATGTGCTTTAGGATTGATGAATGATGTAGATGAGGGGGTAAGAACTGTTGCTAAGGAAACGGTTGAAGGAAATACAAATTTAAAATTAGATTTTGATTAAATACTCTTAGCTTATTCTGTATTTGGAAGTTGTATGATGGATGAATTTTGGTAAAAACTACAACTTCTGCTCCTAGAACAAACAAAGGCACTGTTGCAAATAACCACGAATGGTAAGCTGAAGACTGTTTTAGCTAAAGGTGCAGCATATGAATCCTTTCCATGGTCGGCATTTTCAGGGCGAAATCATTCTTTGGGCTGTGCGCTGGTATTG
>NZ_VPAW01000036.1:0-16074 GCF_013419055.1 Acinetobacter sp. YH12108
AATTACGCAAAATAATTCGGTACTATTAAACATCGGGACTAGAGTTTTAAGTTTTGTGTGGTAACTCAACTGATGGCTCTAGTCCTCTTATTTTTCAAGTCAATTTTTTATCCGCGATTCGGGTTATAAATAGATGTGCTGAGTAGTTTTTCTATCAAAAAATTAGTATCTTATGTTCACAATAAAAATGAGATATAGATATGAAAAAATTATTATTCATTGGGGTAATGATTGGGGCTTCTTCAGTTGCTGGAGCGAATACACCATTAGCTATTCAATATGGTAATCCTGTTCCAATAGATAAAGCAGTAATTACAACTACACCTTATCATGCTCAAGAAAACCTAATAAGTCAGTACTCTTTGGCTTTTGGCTATGCCGGTTCAAAAATAGGGTCAGACAGTTTTTTGGGTACCGAATCATTCGATGGGCTGTTTATTAATGGTGAATATCAATCCCATCCAACGGCCAGCTTATGGGCCGAATATAAATTTCAAAGTTCAGATATTGATTACAATCAAGTTGCAGTGGGGATAAAAAATAAATTTCTGGAAAATGATCAGCTTTATTCAGCAGTTTCTATAGGCTTGGGAATGAGCTGGGTAGATGAAAGTGAAACGGATGCAGATCTTGGTCGAATCGATCTTGAATTGGATTATTTTACAATTCCCGTTGCATTGGAAGTCGGTTATAAAGTTGCTCCTGAAGCAGATTTATTTGGATCTTTTGGTTATCAATGGATGTTTAACCGTGACGCCAAGATTTGTATGAATGGCGCATGTGTCTCTGGTAAGAGTGATGATCTGGACTTAAATGGGGTTACTTATCAATTTGGTTTTCGCTATTACTTTTAGTGGCTAATCAATCGCCTTAATAGCGAACTCTTTTACTTAAGACTTGAAATTGTATTTAGATGAAATTATTCATTTTTCACATAAATAAAGAATATTTTTTATTGAAATTTAAATAGATAGGATGTAGAGATAGAAAGGAATAGAATTGTTTGTAGTGCTCTATTGAGCCAGCCAAAATATTTTAATCTGCTTTTGAAAAAGCACAATTTAAATATTGTATAAGTCTTCTTTTAGAAGTGTAAAAGCGTATTGTAGGTAAAAAAAATCCTGCTATATTGAACTCATGGTAGGTCATAAAACGAAACGACGCTACCAATAAGTTGGACGGATCAATGACAGTTAGTTGAGCTCGAACTTAGGTTCAGGCAATAAATCTAGCACTAGCCATCCAACACAGAGCCCGCAGCGATGCGGGCTTTTTAATGCAAAATTTTAAGCGAGATTTATTAATAATTTTGACTCTTTTATTTGTATGGCACATTCTTCATTATCGACTATATATAGTCAATAAAAGGTGCTCGCTAAAAAATCTTACATATTCGTTTGAAAGCCTTTCAAATAACTATGTTATAAGAATTCAGACAAGCAAATTTAATAATGCCAATAAAGGGAGGTAGGACGATGACAGAAGATTTAATTGAAGTGCAAGTCAAAAACCAGTATGGCAAAATCCTGAATGTAAAAGCATTACTACGTGCTGGTGCTCAGCATAGTGATCCGTCCCAGCGTTTGGAACAGCAAGTCGAATATATTGTCGTGGATGATGAAATTATCCGGCCAACGATTGAACTGTTATTTGCCAGTGAGCAGACCGACTGTATCTATCGTGTTTTAGAACCTAAATAAGGATCCGGGATTCATTATGCTGCTTTGCGACCCTTAAAAAAAGATATAGCTCATCCAATGATGAGCTTGATTTTGATATCTTAGTTCAGCTTCTTTATAAATAGTTTGATGCAGAATAAAAACTGATAAATTTAATTCAAAGAGATTGGATAAATTCCTATCATTTCTCAGTTTCTTAATTTTTTATGTTATATAGCATCAAGCTATCTACATAGATGATCTAAATGAACTTCTTCAAAAATACGCTCTGAGAAAAGCATTATTTCAGAAAACTTTTAATGTGACATTTACATCATAACGGTCAAACTCGTCCAGAATCTGATGAAGTGTTTGCTGTCCGAGTTCATCTACCGGCCTAATATGTACTTCCTGATTGGTCGCGCTGTCAAAACATTCAATTGTTTGAATTAGCCAATGATGTTCGATTGAACTCTTTTGAATTAATACCCGTCGTGGCTGTAATGTGTCACTGATCTGACGTGGCAGTACATAAGTAATCGCAAGTTGTATAGTGTCCAATTCTTCAGCTGGACTCAAAAAAGTGATTACCCAATTGCCCACTTTACTGAGTTGCATGGGATTATCAAAGGCATCGAATTCGAGATAATATTGCATGGGAAGAAAGAGGATTAATTTATATTATTTCCTATATGCACCTGTTTAGAGGGGGTGTTCTATCACGCTAAAGTATAAGAACAGCTAGATGCAAGAAGTGATTAAATATTAAATTATTAAAAATCAATAAATTAATATTGATTTGTATCTGTTTTTATTCTGAATATCGATTAGTTAAGAGCTTTAAAGACTAAGATAGTCATCTATAAAATACTTTATTTCACTTGCTGAATAAAACAAAACATGATTAGTTAAAAATCCCTCTCAATATTTAGAGAGGGACGAAAAAATTTAATTTACAGCGTAAGGATCGCGGTATTTCCCAATGCTTTGCGTAGATAAGGATCTAAGTCATCCTGACGAAGTAACCACTGAACATAGTCAGCAGGAAGATCGGAAATCGCAGTACCACGGTGCTTACCAAAATTGATGGTTCGTGGAATACGCGCATCTTCAGATGCCTCATAGAGTTCTTCAATACTGCTGATTTTCAGGTGATGCACAATATGCATCAGGATATTTGCTGTCAAAATGATATCCATATCGGCGCGATGGGCTTTACGGATCATTTCCCGGGCGCGTTCACTGCCTTTGGTAATCATATAAATCAGTGCAGAGATATTATGTGCTTCTGCCTCTGGCCAAACTCGGCGGGCGAGGGCAAGTGTACAAATTGCTTTGATATTCGATGAATCGACGCCACATTTTTCTAGGGCACGAATATCATAATCAATATTATGGCCAATGATATAAGTGGTTTCTTGCGGGAGTTCAAACCTGCTGTAGTGCGGTTGTCCTTCCAAATCAGACTGCAGAATATGATGAACGGCCATTGCGGCAAAGGAAATTGGTTCGTCGCATGAATAAAGTTGATCAAACAAGCGACTTTTATCCAGACTAATTTTATGGTCTATGATCTCTACAGGCGCATAGGCAATTTCAATGGGTTGACCATTCAAGGTATGGGTTTCAGTATCGAGAATGATAGCCTGCATGACGATAATATGCCTGAAAAAAAGTGAATATCAAAATCTAACATTATTGTTTCGATCCTGACAATTGAAATGCCGGATTTCAACTTTAATTGCAGACTTTTTGACTGATATAGAATATTTGTAATCTACACTTATAAATAAAAGTTTTCAAAGTTTCTGTAAATATTTCCAAAACTTAAATTTATCGTGTTGGAATGGTCATAAATTAAATCGCTATTTATTAGAAAAATAACAAAATAATCTCTTGTATTTAATGAAATAACTTGGGAAATTATTGTCTAGTTTTATCAACTGATAAAGATAAAACTATAAAAATTATGAGAGATAATAATTAAGACAAGGATAAGATCGATGAAACGTCATGTATTGACTGGTTCTCTACTCGCGCTAAGCGTAGCTTTAACTGCCTGTAATGATAGCGATGATGATCGTTATTATGAATCCAAACCCGCTATTCCCGTAAATAATATTGACAATCCAGTCGTAACCACACCTGTAGCCTATACCAAAACAGATCTGACTGCTGTTGCCGATGAGAGCGTGGTCATGACCTATAAGATGTTAGGTATTAATAATAAGGAAACCCAAGCGACGGCACTGCTTTTCACTCCAAAAGGAACGCCTCCTGCAAAAGGTTGGCCGATAGTGGCATGGGCACATGGTACGACGGGTGTGGCCGATCAGTGTGCACCAAGTCGCAATGAAATAAATCCTTATATCAAAAATATGATTGCCGGATTCCTTCAAGCTGGATATGTGGTCGTTGCACCTGATTATGAAGGTCTGGGGGAGCCGGGTGGAAAAGAACTTCATCCTTTCCTTAATCTTAAGAGTGAAGCCTATTCCATTACCGATGCTGTCGTCGCAGCAAAAGACTATTTAGGTTCGGAAGCCTCTAATCAATGGATGGCTGTCGGTCATTCTCAAGGTGGTC
The DNA here is from genome assembly GCF_013419055.1 of Acinetobacter sp. YH12108. NCBI lineage: Bacteria > Pseudomonadati > Pseudomonadota > Gammaproteobacteria > Moraxellales > Moraxellaceae > Acinetobacter > Acinetobacter sp. YH12108. Next base: position 4,245 of record NZ_VPAW01000036.1, read on the forward strand.
AAGCGGCTTTAGGCGCTGCCCAATATGCAGCACGTGCTTCTCAAATGACTTATAAAGGTACGGTAGCTTTAGCTCCTGCTTCTAATTTCAGTCTGATTCTGGCAGGTGGAGAGGCTCAAGCTGGACAAGAACCAGATCTGAATAAAAAGATTCAAACTCTAGCCTCTTTAGATACTTTTACCGCGCTGATCGTCGCGGGATTGCGTAATCCGAATCCAAATCTGCAATATATTCAGGTCTTTAAAACACCAACAGACGAGATTGCCAAGAATGCCGAAACAGATTGTTATGATGTATTAGGCAACAAATTCGGTACGGCAATGGGAGCTTATGCTCAAACCAATGGAAATCTGGAAGGATATCCGCGTACTCAAGCTAATTTCATGACTATTCCAGTCGTGAAGAATTTCCTGGATAAAGACTCTCAGCCTTTACAGGTTAAAGTGTCTACACCTGTGATTATTTATCAGGGAGAGGCGGATCCTACTGTTCCAAAGGCTGCAACAGATGTTTTGGTTAGCTTGGCGAATCAGAAACAAACCTCGGTACGCTATATTACGGACGGTTCATGGGATCATGGGAGCGTCTATGCACTGAATATTGCTAATATTATTTCGGATGTAAAATCTCTAATGCCAATTCAATAACTTATTTTTATCTCTATAGCTCATGTTTTTTAAGCATGAGCTATTTTTATTGCAAACTGAATAAAGTTCATGGTCGAAATTGGCAAAGTTCATGTTACAATATGCGCCAATCTTAGCACGGCTTAAAAGCCCTAATTTAATAGGACCTCGCTAATGTTTGCCAATATCTCTATTGCTGAATTTGATCCAGAAATCGCTCAAGCAATCTCTAACGAAGATGCTCGCCAAGAAGCGCACATCGAGTTGATCGCTTCTGAAAACTATTGTTCACCAGCAGTAATGGAAGCTCAAGGATCAAAACTCACTAACAAATATGCAGAAGGCTACCCAGGCAAACGCTACTATGGCGGTTGTGAATATGTAGATGTCATTGAACAATTGGCAATTGACCGTGCTAAAGAATTATTTGGTGCTGATTATGCTAACGTTCAGCCACATGCTGGTTCTCAAGCAAACTCTGCAGTTTATTTAGCGCTGCTTAACCCAGGCGACACAGTATTGGGTATGAGCTTGGCTCACGGTGGTCACTTGACTCACGGTGCGAAAGTAAGCTTCTCAGGTAAAACTTATAATGCAATTCAATACGGTCTGAATCCAGAAACTGGTGAGATCGATTATGAAGAAGTTGAACGTCTAGCTGTAGAACACAAACCACGTATGATCGTAGCTGGTTTCTCTGCATACAGCCAAATCGTAGATTGGCAACGTTTCCGTGACATCGCGGATAAAGTTGGCGCTTACCTGTTTGTAGATATGGCTCACGTTGCTGGTCTGGTTGCTGCTGGCGTTTACCCAAGCCCAGTTCAAATTGCTGACGTAACAACAACGACTACTCACAAAACTCTTCGTGGTCCACGTTCAGGCCTGATCCTTGCAAAAGCAAACGAAGAAATCGAGAAAAAACTTCAATCAGCTGTATTCCCGGGTAACCAAGGTGGTCCTCTGGTTCACGCGGTTGCTGCTAAAGCAATCTGCTTCAAAGAAGCAATGGCACCTGAATACAAAGCATACCAACAACAAGTGGTTAAGAATGCTCAAGCAATGGCTGAAGTTCTAATCGAACGCGGTTACGACGTTGTATCTGGCGGCACTAAAAACCACCTGTTCTTGTTGTCTCTGATCAAACAAGACATCACTGGTAAAGATGCTGACGCTTGGTTAGGTGCTGCTCACATCACTGTGAACAAAAACTCTGTACCAAACGACCCACGTTCTCCATTCGTGACTTCAGGTATCCGTATCGGTACACCTGCTGTAACGACTCGTGGTTTTGGTGAATCAGAAGTTCGTGAACTTGCTGGTTGGATCGCTGATATCCTTGATGCTAAAGGCGATGAAGCTGTGATCGCTGCTGTTAAAGAAAAAGTTGCTGCTGTTTGTGCTAAATTCCCTGTTTACGCAAAATAAGCCTAACTTGAGAAAAGCCCCCTCAAGGGGGCTTTTTTATTGGGTGATATTTTTTCTGACTCATCTTCTGCTGCTAGCTTTTACGATGAGTTAAAAGGGAAGATAAGATCAAAGCTTAATCAATCCTATATAGAAAATACTTATCCTTTTATAAAACAAAGTTGAGAAATACAGATCCTATAAATCTGATTTCGAAAAGAGTATTGAGTTTTTCTAAAACTGGTTACATTCTTTGAAAAACAGCTTTATAAGTTGAGTTAAGACACAATTTTTTTAGCAGCTAAAAATAGATTTTTTATATTTGAACTTAATTTAATCTGATTAACCACTTAGAACCTAGATTCATTCGCTTTTTAAAGACTATTCAATCATTCATTAAACAAGGTAGTAAGAATGGCTAAACCAAAAATTATTTTATCTGAACAGGATGTGGAGCGTCTCGAAACCATGCTTGAAAATCAAGACAAGCTCAGTGAGACCATGCTTCAACTGGAAGATGAACTGGCTCGTGCTGAAGTGGTCAAGCCAGAGGACATGCCAAGCAATGTGGTGACCATGCATGCGCGTGCATTGCTGACGATTGCACCCTCAACGGAGCCTGTAGAAATCACCTTAGTCTACCCGCATGAGTTTAAAGGTGAAAAAGGGCAAGTGAATGTCGTAGCACCGATTGGAACTGCAATCTTGGGCTTGGCAGAAGGACAGACCATTGAATGGCCACAACCTGATGGTCAGTTGATGAAAGTCACGATTGAAAAAGTGCTGTATCAGCCGGAACGAGAAGGTGACTATCTATAATTTTTTAGTTAATTCGCCAATATAAAAAGGCCCCTATAATCGGGGCTTTTTAATATCCATGTTTTAATGCTTTGTGAGTTTATCCAGATAACCCATAATAAATGCAGAAATCACAAAAGTCAGATGCATGATGATGTACCACATGATTTTGTCATTCTCGACGTTGCGGGCATCCATAAAAATACGCAGTAAATGAATCGAAGAAATAGCTACGATGGAAGCCGCAACTTTGAGTTTAAGCGAATTGGCATCCATAGTGCCGAGCCAGTTCAGGCGGGTTTTATTTTCATCAATTTTGAGTTGTGAAACAAAATTTTCATAACCTGAAAACATCACCATCACAATAAGTCCACCAACCATGGTCATATCAACCAGGGAGAGAATTACCAAGATCAGGTCAGCTTCAGTATATTCAAAGATATGCGGCAGGACATGAATGACTTCCTGAAAGAATTTTAAGGCCAGTAATAATAAAGCGAATGATAAACCAAAATAGACAGGTGCCAAGATCCAGCGTGCGGCATACATCGTATTATGAAAAAAACGTTCCATTTTATTCTCAGGTTACCTACTTTATTGTTGATCTTGATCATAAATAATTCATGCTTAAAATTCGAGAATTATTTATGTTTTATAATGCCTTATAAGTATTCTTAAGTTTAAAAAAAGCTTAATTAAGACCATAAATTAACTTGGCATTTATTGTGCTTATCCTTATTTGGTTGATTATTAGCCTATTTGAGGCTGATGGGAAAGGTTATAGAGAGCAACAGCAGGCTAGAAGCAAAATGATTCATACAAGAAATGACTGTAGGCCAAACTTAATTCCAACAATATCTTCAACGTATATAAAGAAAATTCTATGGCTTGAAGCATTCCTTTGCAAAATGCTACATGTTATGTTGAATGAAAAGACGTACTATAAAAATCGAATTCATTGAGTTTAAAGGGTCATGTCACAGATAGATGTTTTGATTCCAATCCAAGACATTGCAGTAGAGCAGAGCGAGATTCTAAGTATCAAGCGCAACGAACTTGTGCCTTTACTCCACGATCAATACAAGCTGAATCATTATGCTGACCCACTTATTCAGGCACAGTCCGTACTATTAAATGGGGTAGATCCGCATCTGACCCAACAACTGAGCCAGACGATTGAACAGCTGATTCAGATGTTGGCTCAATCAAAAAAATATCTGAAAAAACGTAAATTTAATGCCTTACAGAAATGGCTGGGTATTGATCTGGACTATGGCTCAAGTCAGGTTGAATACTATAAAAAACTGGACTATTTACTGGATCAGGCAGATCACCTTAGCCGTAAGTTGCAAATTGAAATCCAGAAATCCCAATCGCGATTCCAGCAGCTGATCGGTTTACGTGAGCAAATGGCCAAGCATATTGTGGCAGCAGAAGAATTTTTATCTGAATATCCGCAGTTTGTAAGGAATCAGCATCCACTGGATAATTTTTCTGAGCGGCTGTCAAAAAAGGTGCATACCTTAAGAACCTTGCAAAGCAGTAATGACATTGCCATTACCCAGATGCAATTGTCCCAGCAACTGTCTTATAGCCTACTGGATCGGTTTAAAGAAGCGCAACAGGTGCTGATTCCGGCCTGGCAATATCATGTCAAACAAAGCCAGACGAAACACTCGACAAGTGATCTGGAAAAACTTGATAATAGCCGGGACAATCTGATTAAAACGTTAAAAAAGTCACTCGAGAAACCCTCGAATACATAACAATATAAGGTGAAACATGACCAAATCTGATGTAGTAAATTTACCTGTCGAAAGCTCAACTGAACTGACTGAACAGAAGTTTCAGCAAATGGATCTCAAAGAGCTGGGCTTGCAGCCTGCCGATTTTCAGGGGGTCTTGGCAGCACGTAAAGAACTGCAGAATATGAGTCATAATAGTGTGGCCGAATATGGCAAAAATATAGCCACCAAAACTTCAAGCTATACCGATGAATTGCTGAATCTGGTACAAAATAAAGATCTGGATGCAACCGGTCAAAAGCTGAATCAGGTGGTGCAGGTGGCACAGCAACTGAATACCAGCAGTATCTTGAACAAGAAAAAAAGTTCAGGATTTCTGGGCAATATCATCAGTAAATTTAAGGGCGTGAAAGATAATTTTGACTCGCATTTCAATACCACTAAAGAACAGATTGATGTACTGGTCAAGGAAATTGAAACTTCACAATCTGGATTAAAAGCCCGCGTTGATACCCTGGATAAAATGTTCGATGGGGTGCAGGAAGAATACAAGCAGCTGGGTATTCATATTGCAGCTGGACGTTTACGTGAACAGGAATTGCAGCAGGAAATTGCTGCGCTTACAGCTTTGCCACAAGATCAGAGCACCACGCAAAAAATCTATGACCTAAATCATCTAGCCAATAATCTGGAAAAACGCATCAGTGATTTACAGGTATTGCAGCAATCTGCGATGCAGACTTTGCCTATGATCCGGATTATTCAGTCCAATAACCTGATGCTGGTGGATAAATTCTATGCCATTAAAAATATCACATTGCCAGCATGGAAAAACCAGATCAGTCTGGCCATTTCACTGAATGAACAGAAGAACAGCGTACAGCTGGCCAATACCATTGATGATGCGACCAATGAGCTTTTACGCCGTAATGCAGATTTATTGCATCAAAACTCGGTCGATACGGCAAAAGCCAACCAGCGTTCTGTTATTGATATTGAAACGCTTGAACATGTGCAAAATACCCTCATTAAAACTGTTAATGATGTGATTCAGATCCAGAAAGAAGGTGTACAGAAACGTACTGAAGCAACGGTACGTTTAAGAGCCTTACAAGATAATCTGAATCATTTGGTGATTGAATCAAGTACCAGTGGATCTAAACCCAACTAAATGCAGTAGGGCCAAGATCTAAAAAAAGGAGTAGAGATTGCCGCCCTTAGATGAATATGCTGTAAATCCTCAGGAAATCAAGCAAGGGGTCGTCGCACTCAAAAAGCGTCAACGTAATTTGATGCTTTTGGGACTGACCACCTCTACGGTCTGTATTGCATCCGTGATAGGTCTATTCTTTCAGCAGGAAATGGTTTATGGCTTTTTTGGCCTGAGTACTCAGCTTCAACAGCTGCATTTACCAGTCAGTGTCGATGCTAATCTGGCCAGTATTGGGGATAGTCCGGATTATTTCTTTGCTCTATTAAGCTGGTTTGGCTGGCTGATTCTGAAAATCTTTGCCTCTTTTATTGGTGCATTTTTTCTGGTTGGATTGCTGAAGAAGTTTCGCTTCTTCTATGTGCGCTTTCAGTCTTTCATATTGAAGTTTGTAGGCTGGCTGATTTCCTTTATCGTGATCTGGTCAGGACTGACTTATTGGCAATATGACCTGAGAAATGACCGTGAAGACGCTTATCAGCAAGTGGTCTATTACGATAGTAATATCAATGATAGTGAAGTGGCTCGTTATCTGGTTGATTCCGATATTGCTTCACCGGTGAAATCTTATTTACTTGCCCAAACTGCACTCTTGCATAAGCCTGTGGATCTATCCGCAGCCAGACCTTATGTCGCACAAGTAGTTGAAGCAGAGCGGCAGGATAACAAGTTTGAACAATACGGATTTAAACCGGAACAGATCTGGACCATGCAGCAACAGGTCTATGGCAAAAGTCTAACGCCTGTGGCACAAAGTGTAGATCGTCAAGCCCAGCAAGCCGAACAAGTCAGCAAGATTACCAATGTCATCATTATTGGCATTGCCATCTTATTTGCCTTGCTTAGCTTAATCATATTTGTACTAGCTAATTCAATTAAGGGGCGTTCGTTACGTATTGAACAGCGAATCTTCTAAACTTAAAAATGTTCCTTTAAAAGGAGCATTTTTATTTTCCAATCTATATTCGGTTTCTTTGGGATAAAAGGCATAAATTCTAGCGATAATAAAAAATAAAATGAGGAGATGGTTTTTGATCTATAAAAACGATCATTAAGATAAACACAAACTGTTTTACCTATTTTTGTTATTCACTTAATATAGCTTCATCGAATAAATATTTACTCCCTTGGAGACGTTAGCAATGTTAGATCAAAATACTTCAGCTCAATTAAAAACACTACTTGAACGTTTGGAGGGCCCGATTGAATTAGTGGCAACTCTGGATGGCTCTGACAAATCAGCCAAAATCAAAGAACTGGTTGAGGAAATCGCGCAACTTTCTGATTTAGTGACTGCCCGTTTTGACGGTACCAACAAACGTGCACCAAGCTTTGGTGTGGCAAAAGCCGGTGAACAGCCTCGTGTGTTCTTCGCAGGCTTGCCGATGGGCCATGAGTTTACTTCCCTGATTCTGGCATTGCTGCAAACTTCAGGCTATGCACCAAAAGTCTCTGCCGAAGTTCTGGAATCGATTAAAGGTTTAGGCATTAAATCTGACTTTGATGTATTTGTCTCTTTAAGCTGCCATAACTGTCCTGATGTGGTGCAGGCATTGAACCTGATTGCCATCTATAACCCGGGTACAACAGCAACCATGATTGATGGTGCTTTCTTCCAGGAAGAAGTAGAAGAACGTAAAATCATGGCCGTACCGATGGTCTTCCAAGACAATGAACATATCGGTCAGGGTCGTATGACGCTGGAAGAAATCATTGCCAAACTGGATACCAATGCCGCAGCCAAAGCTGCTGAAAAACTCAATGCCAAAGACGCATTTGATGTCCTAGTGATCGGTGGTGGACCTGCAGGGAATACTGCAGCGATCTATGCAGCACGTAAAGGCATCAAAACTGGGATCGTGGCTGAACGCATGGGCGGTCAGGTGATGGATACCATGGACATCGAAAACTATACGTCAGTGCAAAAAACTCAAGGTCCGAAATTTGCTGCGGAGATGGAAGCACACGTTCGTGAATACGGTGTTGATATCATGAACCTGCAACGTGTTTCTGACATCAAAGGTGCAGATAGTACAGCCAATGGTCTGGTAGAAGTGACTTTAGAAAATGGTGCGAAACTTGAATCTAAAACAGTCATTCTGTCTACCGGTGCACGCTGGAGAGAGATGAACGTTCCAGGTGAAGCAGAATACAAAACTCGTGGTGTAGCGTACTGTCCACACTGTGATGGTCCACTGTTCAAAGGTAAACGTGTAGCGGTGATTGGTGGCGGTAACTCGGGTGTAGAAGCTGCGATCGACCTTGCGGGTATTGTTGAGCATGTAACGCTGGTTGAGTTCGATACTAAACTTCGTGCGGATCAGGTATTGCAGGACAAACTGAACAGCTTGCCAAACACCACTGTAATCAAAAATGCACTTTCTACCGAAGTGATCGGTGACGGTTCACAAGTCACAGCGTTGAAATACAAAGACCGTGCCACTGATGAAGAGCATACTGTTGAGTTGGCTGGGATCTTCGTTCAGATCGGCTTGTTGCCGAACACTGACTTCCTGAAAGGAACCGATGTTGAGCTAACTAACCGTGGTGAGATTGTGATTAACGAGCGCAATGAAACCAATGTGAAAGGTGTGTTTGCTGCAGGTGACTGTACCACTGTTCCTTACAAACAGATCATCATCGCGACTGGTGAAGGTGCCAAAGCATCATTATCTGCCTTCGACTACATCATCCGTTCTGGTCAGTAAAAAAAGAGCACCTGGAATCCCCACATCCCAGGTGCTTCATCTCAAACACCTATTATTATTTTCGCTTTATAGGAACTCAGGATGCTAACACCCGGGTTCCTTTTTTTAGTTATTGTTAGATCAGCCAAAAGCGTCCCCAATCGCTTTTAGCTGTTCCTTTCCTCTGGACAGTTTTTGTTTTCAACCCTTATTTTTATCTTTCCCCAAGGTCGTTCTTAGATGAAGTCATCAGACTTCATGCATCATTCAAGCTTTGAACAGATTCAAACCTTTAAATTTCTCCATTAACTGTTCTTGCGTTTCCCGATGCTCGGGATGCGGCACAATGCATTCAATCGGACAGACGGCAATGCAGGTTTGATGATCATAGAAACCCACACACTCGGTACAACGATTGACATCAATTTCATAAAACTTCTCGCCCTCATAAATTGCTTCATTTGGGCATTCCGGTAAGCACATATCACAGTTGATACATTTATCGGTAATCAAGAGCGCCATTTTTTAACTCGCCTGATAAGCCAATGAAGAGGCTGAAATGTCTACAGATGATGATGGCAGATTACGGATCAGCAGGGCATACTGCATATCGACATCTGCTGGTATTGGAATTTCAACGATATGACCTGAACCTTTAGCATCTTCAATCAGATTGCCTTGATGGTCTTTGATCTCAGTTAAGGTAAAAGTGATGTTGCCTTTAGTGGTCATCAGCTCTAGTGAGTCACCAACGACAAAACGGTTTTTCACATCAATCTTGATATAGTCACCATTACGCTCTAATACTTCCCCACAGAACTGCTGATGATCGAAACTCGATGAACCATTTTCATAGTTTTGATATTCACTATGTACATGACGGCGTAGGAAGCCTTCGGTATAACCACGATTCGCCAGACCTTCTAATTGAGTCATCAATGAAGGGTCGAATGGCTTACCAGCAAGCGCATCATCAATGGCTTTACGGTAAATCTGCGCAGTACGCGCACAATAGAAATAAGATTTGGTCCGACCTTCAATTTTCAGGGAGTGTACGCCAATCTTGGTCAGGCGTTCCACATGCTGTACAGCACGCAGGTCTTTGGAATTCATAAAATAAGTGCCGTGCTCATCTTCTTCAGCAGCAAACATATCTTCGTCATTACGTTGCAATAACACGGGTTCATCAAACTGATGTTGTACTTGCATATGTGACTCATCAGCATCTTTTGAACAACAGCCGGAATCAATATTTTTAACCGGGATCACATCGCCCGTTTCATCTTCTTTAGCTTCAAGTACCTTGTATTCCCAGCGGCAAGCATTGGTACAGGCACCCTGATTGGCATCGCGTTTGTTCATGTAGCCAGATAGCATGCAACGACCAGAATAGGCCATGCACAGTGCGCCATGAACAAAGACTTCAATCTCCATATCTGGAACTTGCTGTTTGATTTCTTCGATTTCTTCGATGGACAGTTCACGTGACAAAATTACGCGAGTAAGTCCCATATTCTTCCAGAACTTTACAGTTGCCCAGTTCACAGCATTGGCCTGTACAGACAGGTGAATGTCCATGTGCGGGAAATGCTCACGCACCAGCATGATCAGACCAGGATCGGACATGATCAGCGCATCTGGCTGCATTGCCACGACTGGTTCAAGGTCACGGATAAAATTTTTCAGTTTGGAGTTATGCGGCTGAATATTAACGACCACATAGAATTTTTTGCCAAGCTTATGCGCTTCTTTGATGCCAATCGCCAGATTGTCATGGTCAAATTCATTATTACGAACACGCAAGCTATAACGCGGCTGGCCGGCATAGACTGCATCTGCACCATAAGCAAAGGCATAACGCATGTTTTTTAGGGAGCCAGCAGGTGAGAGAAGTTCGGTAACGTGAGAAATGCTCATGATGAAATCGAAAGACATATAAAAAGTACGTCTTTATTCTAGTCATCTAAAATCAGGATTCAACCTAGTAAATAACTCGGAATTGGCATAATTCAACTCAATTTCAAGTTAAAAGATAAACAATGAACGATTTAAAATATCCATAAATATTTCAGCTATTTTCAATAGATTCCAGTGTTTTCAAAATCTGGCAATGGTCAATCGTGGTTGGGGTATTACAGCTTTCGCGAAGCGCCATTAACTGCTGTTTAAATAATTGTAATTCTTTAATTTTATTTGAAATATCTATAAGGTGCTGATCAATCATCTGGTTAACTTCACAGCAATCCTGTTCTGGATTCTGCTCCAGCTGAATCAGGTATTCAATTTCTTTTAGAGACAGACCTAAAGCACGACAGCGTTTGATAAAAATCAAGCGTTTTAAGGCCTCTTCGCCATAATAACGATACTGGTTACTTGCTCGAAAATTCGGCTGAATTAAACCTCTTTTCTCATAAAATCGAATGGTATCAGTGCTTAAATCAGTTTTCTTGGCTATATCAGAAATCAAATAATGTGACATAAATACCTCAGGCTTGACCTTGGAGTGACTCCATAGTTTCTAATGACTTTATCGCATTCAGGATAAAAAATCATCGGAGAATAATATGGCCTGTAGTTGTAGTCATGAACCCGCGCCGCCCAAACCTAATAGCAAATTTAGAACAGCTTTATGGATTGCATTATTGATTAACCTGACCTTATTTGGTGTGGAGCTGATCGGCGGTGCTTATGCACATTCATCGGCCTTATGGGCAGATGCGCTAGATTTCTTTGGAGATGCTGTGAATTATGGTATTTCTCTGGCGGTGATTGGTGCAAGTCTGTATTGGCGTGCAACAGTTGCTCTGATTAAAGGATTGACCATGGCAGTATTTGGTCTGGTCGTCATTGGTAAAGTGATTTATGCCTTTATGCAAGGTATTCCACCTGAAGCCATTACGATGGGGATCATCGGGGTATTGGCCTTAATCGCAAACGTTGTCACAGCCATAATTTTATATGCTTTCCGGGATGGAGATGCCAATATGAAATCAGTCTGGTTGTGCAGCCGTAATGATGCGATCGGCAATGTGGCCGTCATTTTTGCAGCAGTGGGAGTCTTTGGCACTGGCAGTCTATGGCCAGATGTTATTGTTGCATTCATTATGGCAAGTCTAGGCTTAAGCGCTGGATATCATGTGGTGAAACAGGCTCTAGCTGAACGAGTATTGAAGCATGAGTCAGCCTGATCCTTAATATTAAATTTAATTATGAAAAAGCTGCTGATCAGGCACTGCTGTCCCATAGTTTGCTTTAAATAAAAAAACCTGAGTCCTAACAGTTAAAATATGAGTGCAAACAAACACTTTAACGACCAGGATTCAGGTTTTGTCACATCAGAATACCGTATTTCATGAG
>NZ_VPAW01000037.1:0-15933 GCF_013419055.1 Acinetobacter sp. YH12108
CATGAAATACGGTATTCTGATGTGACAAAACCTGAATCCTGGTCGTTAAAGTGTTTGTTTGCACTCATATTTTAACTGTTAGGACTCAGGTTTTTTTATTTAAAGCAAACTATGGGACAGCAGTGGCTTATAGCCCCCATTTTTGCCTTCGTATAAGAGTTTTTATGTTAAATGAGGCGGATTTATTTAATCCGCTTACCATTTTTATCGATGATTATTTCACCATCCTCTTTGGTAAAAGCTCCTAATTGAGGCGCAGACAAAATATCTAAAACGAGTTCAGATGGTCTACATAGTTTTACGCCTAACTCAGTCACTACAAATGGACGATTAATTAAAATTGGATACTCAAGCATAAAATTAATGAGCTGTTCATTTGTCCAGTGCTGCTGATCCAACTTGAGCGTTTCAAAGGGTTCTACATTTTTGCGAATAGCTTCACGTACAGAAATCCCTGCGTTTTCAATTAAATTAATGAGTTCGCTCTTACTCGGAGGGGTATTAAGGTATTCAATAATTTCAGGTTCTTCTCCTGTATTTCGAATGAGAGCTAATGTATTTCTTGATGTTCCGCAAGCTGGGTTGTGATAGATCTTAACTTTCGATGACATTGGATTAACTCAGAACTTAATAATATTGCATTTATATATGGATATGCGTATATTCGCAATAGCATATATTGGAGTGTAGATTATGGATCAAGCAGATTTCTTTAAATGCCTATCTGACCCGACACGTCTAGATATTTTAAAAATTATTTTAGCAAGACAAAATGTATGTGTTTGTGAAATCACAGAGATATTACAACTGAGCCAACCTAAGATTTCTCGTCATCTGGCTTTACTTCGTAATCTCTCAATTTTGTTAGATGAGCGTAAGGGACAATGGGTGTATTACCGATTAAATCCTGATTTACCAGAATGGGTAAATGCAGTGCTCAATGTCTTAAATGATGAAGTACTGAATAAATCTGCAAGCAACTTATCTATCTCTATGCAATGCGAGTAATTCAATGTCCGGATCAAAGCTCTCATTCTTAGATCGAAATCTAACGCTATGGATTTTCATTGCCATGGCATTAGGAGTAGGTATTGGTGTATTTTCTCCTCAAGCATCTGTGGTACTCGATCAATTAAGCATTAATTCAGTGAATATCCCTATCGCAATAGGGCTTATTTTGATGATGTATCCACCACTTGCCAAAGTAGACTATGCGACTTTGCCTAAAGTATTTGAGGACAAGCGAACCCTTACATTATCTCTCGTTCAAAACTGGCTAATAGCACCTTGCTTAATGTTTGGTTTGGCAATCATTTTTTTGCACTCCTATCCTGAATATATGACTGGTCTCATTCTGATTGGTTTGGCCAGATGTATTGCTATGGTCTTGGTTTGGAATGGCTTGGCATGTGGTGACAATCAGTATGTCGCTGCCTTAGTCGCGTTTAACAGTATCTTCCAGATCTTATTCTTTAGTACTTATGCCTGGTTATTCTTAACCTTCTTACCACCATTCTTTGGGGTAGAAGCACAAATCATTAATGTGAGCTTTTGGACAATTACCTATGCTGTTCTTATTTATCTAGGTATTCCGTTCTTACTTGGATTTTTAACTCGGTTGATTTTAGTCAAACAGAAGGGGGTGGATTGGTATCAATCTAGATTTATCCCAAAGATTAGCCCAATCAGCCTTATTGCGCTTTTATTCACGATTATAGCCATGTTTAGCCTTAAAGGTGGTGAAGTGGTTAGCCTTCCTCTAGATGTACTTAGGATCGCTATTCCTTTGACAATTTACTTTGTTGCGATGTTCTTCATCAGCTTCTTTATGAGTAAGTGGATGGGTAACGATTATCCTAAAACAACTGCTATTTCCTTTACTGCGGCAGGCAACAATTTTGAATTAGCACTTGCTGTAGCGATTGCCACTTTTGGATTAGCTTCACCTGTGGCTTTCACAACAGTGATTGGACCGCTTGTTGAAGTGCCTGTATTGATTGCCTTAGTGACAGTTTCGCTATGGCTGAGAAAAAAAGTTTTTAAAGAGGCATGAAGCTAATGAACTTACCAAATATTGATCTTAGTCTTTTGGAAAAACCGACTTTAGAAAAAGTTCAGGCAAAGAACCTTGAACATCCTCCAAGAATACTGCTTCTGTATGGCTCAAATCGTGATCGATCATATAGCCGTTTAGCTATTCAGGAAGCTGGTCGAATTCTTGAATATTTTGGTGCGGAAGTGAAAATCTTCCATCCAAAAGGGCTACCTCTGCCTGAAGATGGTGATATGCAACATCCAAAGGTCAAAGAACTGCATGAGCTATTAGCATGGTCAGAGGGCATGGTTTGGTGTTCTCCTGAGCGTCATGGCTCAATGAGTTCAATATTAAAAGCTCAAATTGATTGGATTCCATTAGCAGCGGGTGCAATCCGTGCAACGCAAGGTAAAACCTTAGCTGTAATGCAAGTTTGTGGAGGTTCGCAATCCTTTAATGCTGTAAATCAATTACGTATTTTAGGGCGTTGGATGCGTATGATCACGATACCAAATCAGTCCTCAGTTCCTAAAGCATTTCTGGAGTTTGAAGAGGATGGTCGTATGAAGCCTTCTTCTTATTACATGAGGATTGTCGATGTGATGGAAGAACTTTATAAATTTACGCTTTTAACCAGGGGACAGTCCTCGTATCTCACTGACCGTTACTCTGAACGTGTAGAAAGTGCAGAAGAGCTTTCAAAGCGTGTGAATCAAAAGAGTATTTAGATTTCCTAAAATTAACATAATACACCTTATATGAAACTAAAAATGGGAGCTTTAAGCTCCCATTTTTGCTGAGTTTTTCAATTTTTAGGTAGTAGCCTAGGCTTCAATAAATTACGCACCTAGACGCATTAACTTTTCTTGAATCGCATCACTGACAAAGGCATTTAGAGAATTACTTGATGCTAAAACCGCCTTACGGTGTAATTCAGGACTAATACGGACATTAAAAGTGCCTTTGAATGGTTGATCAGGAGATTTTCCTAGTTCAGCACATGATTCTAAATAGCCGTCTACAGATTCCTGAAAAGCTTTCTCAAGGGCTTTTAAAGTTTCCGCTTCATAGGTAATAAGATCACGAATAAAAGCAAGTTTTCCAAATAACTCACCTGTTTCAAGATCAGGCTCAATTGTTCCGAGATAACCTTTGTATTTTAAATAGCTCATAAAAATCCCTCCTGCTTGAGTGCCTGTTTTACAGCTTTCAATGCCCCACCTTTGATTTCATTTTCAGGGTGTGGTCTATGCAGTAAAATCATATGTTCAGTTTTTTCATTAAAAAACCGAACACGAGAGCCTGCCATTTCAAATTTTTCATAGCCGAGCTGGCTCAGTAAAACGACTAAATCTTTATATGGAAACGTATTTTTTGAATTTCCAAATTTTTCCAATAACTTTTCCGTTTTACCCATATTTTTGCCGTACTCAGTTACGACTAAGTATAGTCCCTTGAAATTAAAAAATGCAACTGAATTTAGTTGCATTTCATATAACCGCCATTATGTTAAATAAGAAAATTAGTAATTTATTTCTTATATTATTTATAGGCAGTATTATTAACCCACAATCCTAGCTTCGTAATAAAGCAAGTATAATCATCCTCAACGTCAAAGCTGTAAGTTTTTAATCGGAATGTCTCTGAGAGAACGTGAACACTTTCACCATTAACACATATTGGACTAGGTACATTATCATCACCTATACATGCGATAGGTCCTTCTAAGCCATATTCGATAAAAGTAAAATATTCAACATTATCAATATCAAAACCTTTTTTATCCGCATTAAATATATTGCTAGGATGGTAACTTCCAGCCACATTTTCCATACTTGTTTTTCGTAATGGATTCACCATAAAAACAAGACCAATGATTTCTTGATCAGATGTTTCTATAGCTTGACCGTTCTTCAACTCATCCAAGCGCGTCCATCCAATATTCTTAACCCAGAATGTCTGATTAGACCTCAGCATATGACTGACCATTTTTCCTTTGCGAGAAAGTTGCAATAATTTGCTTTTATTTAATTTTGATAAATCTGTATTTGCTTTAATTTGGAAATAGATTAGCTCCCAAATCTCACTATTCTCACAAGTAGATATTCTTATAACAGGTTTATAGCATAACTCTCCGTCACCATTTTTCGGCTTTGACAGTACTAAATCTCCGACTTTAATGTTCTGAATGGCGATTAAACCTTTGTCTGTATTTATACGTGTTCCAGCAGGAAAACCAGCTCCTGAATTAAGATATGAGTCCATAAGTCTCTCTTATATTTTTAATTTGATGATTAGTGAGCTTTCCTAAAATTAACATAATACGCGTTATACGAAATTTAAAAAATGAGATTATCCTTATGATAATTAAAGAAATTTAAAAATTTCGTATAATCGCCATTATGTTAAGTAGGCTGATTTTCTTCAATTAGCATGTAGACTAAGTCGATCTCAGGGCAAAGATATCCCATTGACGTTAGAGCTGCTGTGATTTGTCCTCTGTGATGAGTCCCATGATTAAAAACATGCAATAGAGTGGCTGCATAAGGCAACTTCATATCTTTACCTGTAGATGTTTTGTACTGTAAATCATATTTAAATTTTTCCACATCAACATCTTTTAAAAAATCTATCCAGTTATGAGCCTTGTCTTCTAGCTGAGAAATCAGCTTATCTTTATCATTTTCTATGATGGTATTTAACTTGAGTACAGGTGAAGGTTTCGCTAAAAAACGAGGAAACCACAGATAGTGCTCACCAACAAGCAAATGATTTAAAGTTCCAGCGATACTTTTGAAATAAAGTCCATGATTGGCATTGAAATCATCATTAGAAATATTCTTCAAAACCTGATTTAATTTGTGAGTAGACCAAACGTTATATCGAGCTAATAATTCAAAAGTTTTTAAATCCATTTACTTGTACTCTTTAATTTCCCTAAAATTAACATAATACACCTTATACGAAACGTGTTATAATTTACCTTGAAATTCATATACTTATTTCAAAGTTTATAGCCTGAGCATCACTGTTCGGGCTTTTTTTATGTTTTTTCTTGTTCCACGCTTAATTATTGAGCAATGTTCCACGGTTTTATGTAGTCTTATTTAACCCTAAAGCAGAAACAATGTCCCGATAAAAGAAGAATAAACGTCCAAGTAATTATTGATTTTGGAAAACCCATAAAGTTTTAATTTTCTAAAATTAATATGAGACTTGATAAAAACCTCCAATAATGAAGGTTTTTATCAATGACAACTTATGTGTCGTGTGACGGTCACTTATCAGATTTTATAATTTTTTATTTTTGTGTTTTTAGAGTATACCCTAAAGTAACAGCATAAAAGTTCGTAAAATTATGTACCATTTAAATGATTTTTAATCATATATAACATGTAACTTTGGTATTAAAAATTTATAATTTACGAAATTGTTCATTTTTCTTCAATTGGGGCGTGAAAAAGTGAAAGGCCAAAAAGTAGGGTATGTCCGGGTCAGTTCTGTCGAGCAAAACACTGGACGTCAACTTGAGGGAATTGAAGTCGACCGGATTTTTGTTGATCGTGCGTCAGGTAAAAATACCGACCGACCGAAATTTCAAGAAATGTTGAATTATGTCCGGGAAGGAGACCAGGTGATAGTACATTCCATGGATCGTTTTGCGCGAAGCTTAAAAGATTTGGTGACTGAAGTAGATAAACTGGTCAAACGAGGGATCTCCATCCAGTTTGTAAAAGAAAATATTACTTTTACGGCCCAATCCACTCCGATGGATAATTTGATGCTGCAACTGATGGGTGCTTTTGCACAGTTCGAACGTGAGATTATTCTGGAGCGGCAAAAGGAAGGAATTAAACTGGCATCAGCTCAAGGGAAGTACAAAGGTCGGGTACATAAATTGAAACCTGAGCAGGCTGAAGCTTTACGACAAGCATGGAAGGAAGGGAAATATCCTTCAAAAATGGCATTAGGTCAGGCATTCGGTATTAGTCGTCAAGCGGTATACCGCTATTTAAAAGCCGGGGAATAACTCAATTGAATTTTCGACTATATTTAGTTTAGCTTATGAAAATGAGGGAATGTGATAAATCTATGAAAAAGCCTATTCGAGGGGGGAGATTGAACTATCATACTGATTTTAGATGACCATTTAATCAATCACCCCAGATGTTTAGAAAAGAAAAAACCCCGGCATCCTGCTGGGGTTTTTAGTATTGGTTCGCTCGGTATAACTCTTGTTGTACCTTACTTCAAAGCCAAAATCTTTCGAGCACCATTAAGTACGAATAAAGAAACCAGTATACCAATGATTAAGTCTGGATAAGCTGATCCCGTCCATGCCACGAGTACACCGGCAAATATGACGCCCATATTTACCACAACGTCATTCGCTGAGAAAATCCAACTGGCTTTCATATGTGCGCCATCTTCTCGATGACCAGAAATAAGATATAAGCATGTCACGTTAGCTATAAGTGCGAGCAGGCCAATAACAATCATGAGCGTTGATTCTGGCTCGCTTCCAAACATGAATCGTCTAATGACGTCAACAATCACGATGACAGCGAGTAATAACTGAATCCAGCCTGCAAAATGAGCTGCTTTTACTTGATATTTCGCAGCTTTCCCGACGGCATATAGCGCAATACCATAAACGGCTGCATCGGCAAACATATCTAGAGAATCAGCAATCAATCCTGTAGAAGCAGCAATAATACCGCTGATGAATTCTATAAAGAACAGTAGAGCATTAATGCCTAATAACAGTTTAAGTACTTTAGCTTGTCTTACAGGATCAGGTTCATTGGGTAGGTCACCTGAAGAAAGCTGTGTTTCATCAAGTTTCGCCCCAAAACCCAGTCCTTCAAGTTTGGCCGTAATTTGCTGAATCCCTTCATTATGGAAGACTTTCAGTTTTCGATTGGGAAGATCAAAAGTAAGACCTTTAACTGCTTCAAGATCTGCAAGAGTCATACGGACCATTTGCTCTTCAGCAGAGCAATCCATTTTAGGAATGGTGTAGGTACTTGTTTGCTTGGCCTGTTGATTGCTTATATAAGTTTCAGTCTTCACAAGCTTTGCCCCAAAACCCAGTCCTTCAAGTTTGGTGGTTATATTTTCATCTTTTTGATTATGTAGAACCTTTAAAGAACGGTTAGGTAAATCAAAGATGAGTTTTTGAACACCATCAATTGAAGATAGCGCCATACGAACCATCTGTTCTTCCGCAGAACAATCCATTTTGGGAACTAAGTATTCACTCATGTAGTGCGAATCTTTTAAAACGTTTTCAGTGCTTAAATTTTCTTTGGGATCAGAACCACAACAGGATTGAGCGGTATCTTCACAACTGTTTGAAGTGTTACAGCAAGGAGATGAAGATTTTTCTTCTTCCTCTTCACCACAACAGCTAGGCGTATTATCACAATTCTTTGAATTGCTTGCTTCTGCAATTGATGGATGATTTTCTTGTTGAGATTTCTTATCTTCGCATGGTGTTTCTTTACTACATCCACAACCACTCATAGTTATACCCATTAAAAAAATTTATAAACTTTGAATATTAGAATCCCTATAGTTACTATAGAGTCAAGATTTTTTGGAAATACCAACTCAATGCATTTAAAAATTGGTGAACTCTCTAAAAAAACCTCATGTTCAGTATTAACAATTAGGTTTTATGAAAAGGAAGGTTTAATTCCGGAACCCGAAAGAACAGAAGGAAATTACCGCCTTTACGATATAGGCTATGTTGAGCGAATTAAGTTTATTTTGAATTGCCGAACTTTAAATATGAGTTTGAATGAAATTCGTCAATTACTCACCTATAAAGATAATCCCAAGAAAAATTGTTCAGATGTGAATGAATTAATTGACTTACATGTCAGTGCTATCAGAGAAAATATAATCAAGCAACAAAAGCTTATTGAACAATTATCTGATTTAAGAGGTACTTGTGATGGCTTATGTACAATTGACCAATGTGGAGTTTTAAAAAATCTAGCTTGATTATCTAGACCTATGCTTTTTTCAAAAACTCTGTATATCTTTACTTAAGGCTGCAAAAAGATTAAGGTGACTTAAATTTTGTGATCAGATCTTAGATAGCTTTGGTTAGCTTCCGATTGGTGTTTTAAATACAGATTTGTGTATGAAGAGAAAAACATTTCTAATCCAGATATTGGTACTCTTATTCACATTCCAGAATATTTGGAGTGTGGCAGAGGCTGCTTGTCTGCATGAAATGCCAAACATACCCAATTCAATACTCTCTAATCCAATCGATTTAGACGAAAAGAGTGATAGTCCTCGTCAAGCACTTTATTCCCTAGAAAACTATAAAGAAATCTATGACTATTGTCAGAAGGTTTGTTTTAACGAAAAGTGCAGTCATTTCTCAAATACAATCGTGATTCAGATTGACCCACCCGATGATCTGAAGCTTAAAGCTAATTTTGAGACCGGCATTACCCCAACTTATTTGGGAATAACTTTTTATAAACCCCCTTATCTGGATCAATTAACCCCGCCTCCCGATTTGCCCCTACTATTGGTGGGGTAGTCTTATAAAAGCCCACCACTCCTAATTTCATTATGCGTGGGGCATTTTCATGTCAAAAAACAAATTACATCAGGATACCTCCATCCTGAATTTATCCTGGTCAGCCTTAGGTAGCGGTATCTTGCTATCTGCAATGATCAGCTTCAGTACTTCCGTAGTCGCCAGTACTCAAGATTTAACGCTGCAGCAAGCTATTGAGCAGGTTAACCAATATCAAGCGTCCCAAAATTTCTGGGAAACGCAAAACAGCATTAATGCCACGAATCTTCAGCAAAGTAAGCTGTTTAAAAATCCTGAACTGTCAGTTGAACAAACGGGATTTGGTTCAAATAATGAAAAAGAGCTTACCATTGGCATATCACAACCCTTGGATATTTTTGGTGAGCGAAGAGCAAACCAAAAATTAGCCAGTCTCTCTACAGATAAAACAGCGCTGAAACAGAAGATTTATCAAGCACAAATTGAGCTTGCAGTGAAATATGTATGGTCACAACTGGCCATTGCTGAACTTGAAAAAAACATTGTCAATGAACAACTTCGGGTGAGCCAAGAAAACCTTCAAGCAATCGAAAAGCGCTTTAATGCAGGCAGTATTGCCCAAGTAGATGTAAATCGCGCACGTTTAAGCCATGCTGAAAATATCCGTCTTTTTAGACAGGCAGACTTACAGGTACAAGTGGCCACCCAACAATTATCAAATTTATGGGGTACGTCTGATAAGTCATTGCAGGTAAACCTCTCTTCACAAAAGCTCTGGCCAAAATCGACTCATGAACAGGTTCAAGAATATTTAGCGGAAAACTACGTTGAGAAATATCGAGCTTTACTGGTATTAGAGTCTCAAGCAACGGTTGATCAACTAAGGGCAAAGGCACGTCCTAACCCCACTTTAAACCTAGGTGTCAACCGCACCCAATCCTTGGAAAACTCCACACAAAATCAATTAGTAGTCGGAGTCAGTGTACCGCTTAATATTTTCGATCGTCAGCAAAATGGCATAAAAATCGCGCAAGAAAAAATGAACTTATTAGAGCGTCAGAAAGAGTTTTATCTGAAGCAAAATGCGCTGCAAATAGGCACAATTTTAACCGAGTTGCAGGGTTTAGAGCTGCAATTCAAAGTCGTTGACGAGACTCAAATTCCTTTGGCGACTCAAGTTCAAAGTAAGACGCTACAAGGTTTCTTGGCAGGCAAGTTTGCTTTAACCGATGTTCAGCAAGCCACGCTTCAATTACAAGACATCCGTCTGCGTAAAGTCCAGTTGTTACGGGATGGCTGGCAAAAGGCCATTGAAGCAGAAAGTTTGAGCTTAGGCATTAGCCCAAGTGAAGTCATGTCGAAAGATGCTATTGCACAAATCAATCAAAACTTATGGCAAGACATACAGGCCATGCCTGTCATTGGTGGGGGAAATTAACATGTTCGATCTTAAAAACAGCTTAAAAAAACAGAGCGGAAAAATCTCTCAACCTCTACTGATTAGTTTGGTTATCGGCGCTACCGTACTCCTCAGTATTTTTTTGATCTTAACTGGTAAGAATAAATCGGAAACATCAGATGAACATGCAGAGGAAGAAAGCGGAGAAGAACATGGCGGTGAAACCGAAGAGCATGCAGAAGGTGTGAGCCTGACTGCCAAGCAACTGGTGGAACAGGGCATACAATTATCAGCGGTCGATCAAGGCCCGGTGGTTAAATTAAGTTCTTATCCTGCCAAACTGAATGTGAATACTGACCAGCAAGCGCACGTCTCACCGAGTTTTAGTGGTCATGTAGAAAATGTCTATGTAGAACTCGGTCAAAAAGTTCAGAAAGGACAGCCTTTGGCTGCGTTGCTTGTTCCTGATCTAGTTGATCAGCAGGCCAATCTTAAAATTGAACAAACCAACCTTGAACTGGCGAAACAAGACTATGATCGTGAGCGTCAGCTTTGGTCACAGGGCATTTCAGCAAAACAGGACTATCAACGTGCTTATAACAGCTATAAACGGGCACAAATTCAGGTTCAAGCGGCCCAATCACGTTTAAGTGCATTTGGTGCAGTGAATGCCAGTAACGGACGCTATATTTTGAAAGCTCCCATTTCTGGCGTGATCAGTAAAAAGGATTTGGTTCTCGGGGAAAATGTTCAGTTAGCCGATCAACTCTTTACGATAGACCGGTTAGATCAACTCTGGCTTGAGTTTATTGTTCCAAATTCTGAAATTATGGGCTTAGCCCCGAATCAAAAGATCGAATTTAAATCCTTGCAAACAGAAAAGGTTTATCAAGCTGTTATTCAGACTTTAAATACTGAAGCGGATATTCAAACAGGTCGTCTTCAGGTGCGAGCAAAAGTTGAATCGAATGCAACCGAATTACGTCCAAACTTGATGGTGAACGTACAGTTGCAACAACGGAGTGAAAGTACCGCATTACGGGTACTTAAGTCCGCAGTTCAGAATGTCGATGGAAAAGATGTGGTTTTTGTCGCCACTCAGCATGGACAAAAAGTTGAATTCAGTCCGCAACCTGTGAAATTAGGGCAATCATCTGGGGAGAGCCAATGGATTGAAGTGGTGAGTGGGCTTAGTCAGGGACAAAAATATGCCGCTCAAGGCAGTTTTTTACTGAAATCCGAGCTGGAAAAAGGAGAGGCTTCACATGAGCACTGAAACTCCTCAAATTCCAGACCACGAATCGGTAAAACCTGAAGGACTGTTTGATCGACTGATCCAGTTTTCTATCCATAACGCAATCTGGGTCATGCTGTTTATTGCGGCTTGGATTGCTATTGGTATTTATAGTTATCAAAAGTTACCGATTGATGCTGTACCAGATATTACCAATACTCAGGTGCAGATTAACACTTCAGCCAATGGTTTTACGGCTTTAGAAATGGAACAGCGGATTACATATCCAATCGAGAATGCCATGTCAGGCATGCCGAAAATGGAACAAACCCGTTCTATTTCACGCTACGGCTTATCGCAAGTGACCATCATTTTTGAAGATGGCACGGATATTTACTGGGCCAGACAGCTTATCAACCAGCGCTTGCAAGAAGCAATGGGAGAAATGCCTGAAGATGTGCAACCTAACATGTCACCTATTTCGACAGGTTTAGGTGAAATCTATCAATGGGTGATTAAAGCCGAACCAAATGCTAAAAAACCGGATGGGACCGCTTATTCGGCTATGGATTTACGTGAAATTCAGGATTGGATTGTAAGGCCACAATTACAGCGCGTAAAAGGCGTTGCGGAGATCAACAGCATTGGTGGCTTTAATAAAACCTATGTGGTTGCCCCGGATCTGAACCGATTGCAACAATTGCAAATTCCTTTGTCTGATTTACAAACTGCCTTAACAGAGAATAATGAAAACCGTGGTGCTGGCTATATTGAGAAAAATGGACAACAGCTAACGGTTCGTGTTCCCGGCACTTTAAACACGATTGAAGATATCCAGAACATCAGTATTGCCAATAAAAACGGCTATCCGATTCGGGTGGCAGATGTCGCCAATGTCTCAATTGGTCATGACTTGAGAACAGGGGCTGCAACCTATAATGGTGAAGAAACTGTATTGGGTATTGCCATGATGATGATGGGAGAAAATAGCCGTACCGTTGCTCAAGCCATTGATGAAAAGGTGCAATCGATCCAGCAATCGCTACCTAAAGGTGTGGTGATTGAGACTGTGTATGACCGTACGCATTTGGTTGATCGGGCGATCAAAACCGTTCAGAAAAATTTGATTGAGGGTGCAATCCTCGTCATTGTTATTTTATTTCTCTTTCTAGGTAATTTCCGTGCTGCGCTGATCACGGCTTGCGTTATTCCACTGTCAATGCTGTTTACCTTGACGGGAATGGCAGAGCAGAAGATTAGTGCAAATCTGATGAGTTTAGGGGCACTGGACTTCGGTATTATTATTGATGGTGCAGTGGTTATTGTAGAAAACTGTATCCGTCGGCTAGCAGAAGCTCAGAAGCTGAAAGGTGGTTTACTTAGCCGTTCTGAAAGATTTAAAGAAGTCTTCTTGGCTGCAAAACAGGCGCGTCGTCCTCTGATTTTTGGACAGTTAATTATTTTGGTGGTTTATCTACCTATCTTTACCCTGACGGGTGTAGAAGCCAAACTTTTCCATCCTATGGCAATGACTGTTGTACTGGCTTTAATTGGGGCCATGATTTTATCTGTCACTTTTGTGCCAGCCGCAGTTGCCCTATTTGTCACTGGAGAAGTCAAGGAAACCGAAAGTCGCTGGATGCATTGGCTTAAAACCAAATATGAACTGCTTTTAGATAAAGCCTATGAGCTTCGTTTATTTGTGACTATTGTGGCTGCCTGTATTTTAGTGCTTACGGGCGTGCTAGCCACTCAAACAGGTAGCGAGTTTGCACCTCAACTGGGTGAAGGTGATTTTGCTGTTCAGCAAATGCGTTCCCCAAGTACAGGGTTAGAACAGTCACTGAGAATGCAGGAAAATACTGAAAAGTTACTGTTGAAAGAATTTCCTGAAATTAAAGCAATCTTTGCCCGTACCGGTACAGCAGAAGTGGCCACAGATGTCATGCCACCCAACATTTCAGATGGCGTGGTACTGTTAAAACCTCATGATGAATGGCCTGATCCAAAACAAACGATTGATGAGCTTCGCCAAAGAATGATTACTTTCTTAGCGACATTGCCGGGAAATAACAGTGAGTTCTCGCAACCCATTGAACTGCGTTTTAACGAGTTAATTTCAGGGGTGCGAAGTGATGTGGGTGTCAAATTATTTGGCGATGATATGGAAATTCTGAATCGTGAAGCGAATAAGATTTCTCAAAAAATTAACTCAATTTCAGGCGCGACAGCCGTTAATGTAGAACAGACCAGTGGCTTACCCTTGTTGAATGTAGAGGTGGATAAGTCCAGAGCTGCACAATATGGCTTGTCGGTAAGAGCAATTCAGGATCTGGTAGCTACAAGTGTCGGTGGCCAGAATGTTGGAACAATTTTACAGGGAGACAAGCGTTTTGATTTTGTCATCCGTCTAGATGAATCCCAGCGTAGTCCTGAACAGTTAGCGGTACTTCCTATTCAATTGCCGAATGGTGGTTTAGTCCAACTGCAAGATGTGGCACGCGTTGAAAATATCCTGGGTATTAATCAGGTCAGCCGTGAAAATGGTAAACGTCGAGTGGTTATTACTGCAAATGTAGAAGGACGTGATTTAGGCTCATTCGTAACAGAGCTTCAGAGCACGTTATCCAAACAGGAATTACCAAGCGGTTATTGGATAGATTATGGCGGTCAATTTCAAAATCTGATGTCTGCAAAAGCGCGTATGCAATTGGTGGTTCCGCTCGCATTGTTGACGATCTTTATTTTATTGATGGCTGTATTCCATAATATCAAAGAAAGCTTACTGGTCTTTAGTGGTGTACCGTTTGCCTTATGTGGAGGCTTAATCGCGTTGTGGTTGCGTGACATTCCATTATCCATGTCAGCAGGGGTTGGCTTCATTGCACTATCGGGGGTGGCTGTACTGAATGGCTTAGTCATGCTTACCTTTATCAAAGAGTTGCGACAACAATATGACCTTTATTATGCAACGTGGCAGGGTGCAATTTTGCGTCTTAGACCTGTGCTGATGACAGCTTGTGTGGCGTCCCTTGGGTTTGTCCCGATGGCTTTGGCAACCGGAACTGGGGCAGAAGTACAGAGACCTTTAGCAACAGTGGTTATTGGAGGAATTATCTCCTCTACCCTGCTTACATTGGTTTTATTGCCCGTACTGTACCGCTGGATGAATGAAAAGAAAGCTTCTTAATCCATTAGATTAAGCAATTTTTAGCAGAGATATTGAGCCTGTCTCAAGTATCTCTGCTAATCATGGATTGAATAAGGAAAATTTTATGTCAGAACATCATGATCATAGCCATGCGGTTGTTACTGAAGGAAATAGTAAGAAATTAATGTTTGCTTTGGGTTTAACGACTACTTTCTTAATAGTAGAAGTTGTCGCTGCTTTTATTACCCAAAGTTTAGCATTACTGTCTGATGCCGCTCACATGTTTACTGATGTAGCCGCATTAGCTATTGCTCTTGCTGCTATCAAAATTGGTAAAAAAGCCGCAGATGATAAAAGAACTTTTGGCTATCAGCGATTCGAAATTTTAGCGGCTCTGTTTAATGCAGTGATGCTTTTTGTGGTGGCGATATATATTGTCTATGAAGCTTACCAACGCTTTACGCATCCTGCTGAAATTCAAAGTGTTGGAATGATGATTGTCGCAGTCATTGGTTTGGTCATAAATTTGATTTCAATGAAAATCCTTTCTGCGAGTGCTCAAGAAAGTCTAAATGTGAAAGGCGCATATTTAGAAGTCCTTAGTGATGCACTGGGATCGATAGGCGTGATTATCGGAGGAGTGGTCATTTATTTTACCCAGTGGATGTGGGTAGATACCGTAATCGCTGTGTTAATTGGCTTCTGGGTTTTACCTCGAACTTGGGTTTTATTAAAACAAAGTATCCATATTTTGCTTGAAGGGGTTCCTGATGAGATTGATATTGAGTCGTTAAGAAATGATTTATTGATGCTAGAGGGTGTTGAAGGGATTCATCAGTTGAAAGTCTGGGCTATATCTTCAAAAAACATTCATTTAACTGCTCATTTGGTTGCTCCTAATAGCGATCCAGATCAGCTCTATCAAAAGGCCTTAGACGTTCTAAAACATAATCATAGTATTACTGAAATTACGTTACAAATAGAAAGTAAGGAATGTAATACATTGGAACAGCATAAACATTAAAGTGCTGCTCTTTCTACATAATGGACAGATGACTAGGCTGATAAACCTTACCATTTTCCTGTATTACACTTCTATTTATCACACGCACTTTAAACACCATCCTGAGACATTTTAAAATTACAAGAATGTAATTTATGAGTCCTCTGGGTGTTAATTCTTTAAAGTTAGAATATCTAACAAGTATTAAATGAGAGTAAATAAACATGCTATTCAAAAATAAATTTTGTACTAAATTACTGTTAATTAGTGCATTCTTTAGTATCGCAAGTTTTAGTTATGCAGATGGCGGCTTGTTATTTCTTGAAAAGAATTTAAAAGCTTCTAAAGTTGAAAATTCTAAACAAAAACAAGTTAAAAATAATGAATCAAATGAATCAAATGAATCAAATGAATCAAATGAATCAAATGAATCAAATGAATCAAATGAATCAAATGAATCAAATGAATCAAATGAATCAAATGAATCAAATGAATCAAATGAATCAAATGAATCAAATGAATCAAATGAATCAAATGAATCAAATGAATCAAATGAATCAAATGAATCAA
>NZ_VPAW01000038.1:0-15742 GCF_013419055.1 Acinetobacter sp. YH12108
CGTTTAGAAAAACCTTCACGTAACAATGTGGAAATCTGATATCTTTCTTCTTGAGTAAGATGAGTATAGTTCATGATGCAACTTTGACTTTGGTCGGTCGGAAGCAAAATGCTAGCTCATCTTGCTTTCTTCCAATAATTTAATCTCTGTTGCACTTCATTTGAGAATCCAAGATTTAAAAAAGCACCCCATCTGGAGTGCTTTTTTGCGCTATAAAATTTACAGCTTAGATTTCACGTACTGCGCCTTTTGCAGCACTTGTGGTATGCATGGCATAAGCTTTCAAAGCTTTAGAAATCTTACGTGGACGGTCTTCTACTGGATGCCAGCCTTTTTCATCTTGAGCAGCACGACGAGCGGCCATAGTCGCATCATCCACAGCTAGGTGAATGGTACGGTTTGGAATATCGATTTCGATACGGTCGCCATCTTCAACCAGACCAATAGCACCACCTTCAGCCGCTTCCGGAGAAACGTGACCAATCGACAGACCTGAAGAACCACCAGAGAAACGGCCGTCAGTCAGAAGTGCGCACTCTTTACCAAGACCTTTAGATTTCAGGTAGCTGGTTGGGTACAGCATTTCCTGCATACCAGGGCCACCACGTGGACCTTCGTAACGAATCACAACTACATCACCTGCTGTGATTTTGCCACTCAGAATCGCATCTACCGCAGAATCCTGGCTTTCAAATACGCGTGCAGTACCGTTAAATTTCAGGATTGATTCATCTACACCAGCTGTTTTTACGATACAGCCATCCAGCGCGATGTTGCCATAAAGTACAGCCAGACCACCGTCTTTAGAGAAAGCATGTTCTGCATTACGGATCACACCATTTTCACGGTCGCCATCCAGACGTGAGTAGTAACGGTCTTGTGAGAATGCAGTTTGAGTTGGTACACCGCCCGGTGCTGATTTAAAGAATTTATACACTTCCTCATCTTCAGTACGGATGATGTCCCACTTGTCCAAAGCATCTTTGAGTGTTGCTTCGTGAACCGTACCGACAGAGGTATCTAACAGGCCTGCACGATCCAGTTCACCGAGGATCGACATGATACCGCCGGCACGGTGTACATCTTCCATATGCACGTCATTCTTCGCAGGAGCAACTTTACAAAGCACTGGTACTTTACGAGACAGACGGTCGATGTCATCCATCGTAAAGTCTACACCTGCTTCATTTGCAGCAGCTAACAGGTGAAGTACTGTGTTAGTTGAACCACCCATTGCGATGTCCAAAGTCATGGCATTTTCATACGAAGCTTTGGTCACCATTGAACGTGGTAATACGCTGTAATCGTCCTGTTCATAATGGCGTTTTGCCAGTTCCACAATGAGAGAACCAGCACGTTCGAACAGTTTTTTACGGTTCGCGTGAGTTGCTAAAGTTGAACCGTTACCTGGAAGTGATAGACCCAATGCTTCAGTCAAACAGTTCATTGAGTTCGCAGTGAACATACCTGAACATGAACCACAGGTTGGACATGCAGAACGTTCGTATTCTGCAACTTCTTCGTCAGTATAGTTATCATCTGCCGCAACGATCATCGCATCGATCAGGTCGATCGCTTTGTCATTACCACGGATTTTTACTTTACCGGCTTCCATCGGACCGCCAGACACGAAGACCACCGGAATGTTCAGACGCATTGCTGCCATCAGCATCCCCGGAGTGATCTTGTCACAGTTCGAGATACACACCATGGCATCGGCACAGTGTGCGCTGACCATATATTCTACCGAGTCAGCAATCAGGTCACGTGAAGGCAGTGAATACAACATACCATCATGACCCATCGCGATGCCGTCATCTACAGCAATGGTATTGAATTCTTTTGCTACACCGCCTGCCTGTTCAATCTGACGTGCCACGAGCTGGCCTAGATCTTTAAGGTGAACATGACCCGGTACAAACTGGGTGAATGAGTTCACCACGGCAATAATCGGTTTACCGAAGTCTTCATCCTTCATCCCAGTTGCGCGCCATAAGCCACGCGCACCCGCCATGTTTCTTCCGTGTGTCGATGTTTTTGAACGATAGTCAGGCATTTTATATTTCCAACAAAGTTTGAGCTTGAAATGAACCGAAAAAGGTTCACTCTGGCTAGATCATACTGACAATGAGCTTAAATCAGTCGAATGTTAGACCTATCATACTACAAGCCATTGTTTTACAAGATGACCTATTCGTTGTAGATGCAGACAAAAATGTCTATAGAGAGGTCTCGGTGAGCTGACAATAAAAATCTCTTAATAAAGCTACTATACCGCCATCATGGATCGGACAATACAAAACTTTCATGAATAATTTTTAGAATTTGCATGAGTTTTTTTTATATAAAATTTAATTAAAAGTAGGAATCTATAATCGCTGTAACAGTTAAGTGCATTGTAGATTAGGCGGCCATTTGGCTTTTAGCTTATAATAGCTGCCAAGTTTATTTGGAATTTCATGTGTGAAAATCATATTTGCAGGCACACCAGAATTTGCAGCAACTGCATTGGCTGCGCTTCTCAAAACCGATCATGAAATTGTGGCGGTCTATACTCAGCCGGACCGTAAAGCCGGTCGTGGTCAGAAACTTACCGCTTCTGCTGTGAAACAGCTGGCGCTTGAACATGACATTCCGGTATATCAGCCACTTCATTTCAAGTCTTCAACTGAAGAAGGTCTTGCTGCTCAGGCTGAGTTAAAAGCCTTGAATGCTGATGTGATGGTTGTAGCTGCCTATGGTCTGATTTTGCCGCAAGTGGTTCTGGATACGCCTAAATATGGTTGCCTGAATATTCATGGTTCACTGCTGCCACGCTGGCGTGGTGCTGCGCCGATCCAACGTGCAATTGCAACAGGTGATCACGAAACTGGCGTGACCATCATGAAAATGGCTGCCGGGCTGGATACTGGTGACATGATGTATAAAACCTTATGTCCAATTACTGCAGAAGATACCTCAGCCAGCCTGCATGATAAACTAGCTGCTCAAGGTGCTGAAGCAATTGTAGCGGTACTGGAATCTGAAGAAAAATTACAACAGTATTTAGCTGCCCGGGAAGTGCAGGACGAAGAACTTACCGTCTATGCTCATAAGCTGTCTAAGGCAGAAGCCCGAATTGACTGGAGCTGTACTGCCTCTAATATTGACCGTAATATCCGTGCCTTTAATCCTTGGCCGGTGGCTTTTATCCCTCTGGATGAAAATAACAACCTGCGGGTTTGGGGTTCGGTACTCTCAGAAAAAAATGCACACTGTCATGCCGCTGGTACGATTCTGGCGATTGATAAACAGGGTGTACATGTAGCCTGTGGTGATGAGAAAGCAGTGTGTTTAACTTCACTGCAATGGCCGGGCGGTAAACCGCTCAATCCGGTACAAATTAACCAGACCCAAAAATTACATGTAGGACAATTATTGGCATGAGTCATTCTGAATCAGGTACATCTCACCTTAACTTGCGTGCCCAAGTGATTCGTACCTTACTTGCTGTACAGCAAGGACAATCTCTGGCTAGCATCTTGCCCCTGCATTTAAAGAAAGTGGCCGACCGTGACCGTGCCCTGTTCCATGAACTGGTATTGGGTACTTTGCGTCAATGGTATGCACTTAAAAGTATTACCTTGCCTCTGCTGGTCAAACCTTTAAATAATGACACGGTTGAAACCTGTCTCTATGTCGGTCTATACCAGTTACTGGAAACCCGGATTGCACCGCATGCTGCCATTTCTGAAACCGTGACTGCAGTAAAGCAACTTGGTTATCAGGCTTTAAGTGGCGTAGTCAATGCCATCCTGCGCCGTGTTTCACGTGAAACATCTGAATTTCAGGCAGCATTGGATCAAGCTCATGGCCTGCCAAGCTGGCTCTTTAAACGTCTGAAAAAAGACTGGCCAGAGCAACTTACTGAACTGAGTCATGAGTTAAAGCAGATTGCTCCACTGACCTTGCGCGTAAATGAACGTCAGGTTAGCCGTGAAGACTATCTGGAAATTCTGGACGAACATGAAATTCCGGCCCATGCCTGTACTGTTTCCAAAGTCGGGATTATTCTCGATGCTAATGTACAGGTACCTGACTTACCTGGTTTTGATGTCGGCGGTTTTTCGGTACAGGATGAACATGCCCAGCTCTGCGCTACCTTATTGCCAAATCTCGATGACAAGTTTGTGATTGATGCCTGTGCAGCACCGGGTGGTAAAACGGCGCATATTCTAGAAAAATATCAGCCACGTAAACTGATTGCGCTGGATCAGGATGCCAAGCGTTTAACACGTGTCACTGAGAATCTTGAACGCCTGTTACTGGAAGGCGAACACGTTGAAATTAAAGCCGCAGATGCCATCACTTGGCAGGCACCGGAACAGCCGGACTGTATCGTACTGGATGCGCCATGTTCAGCCATCGGTGTAATGCGTCGCCATCCAGATATCCGTTTACTGCGTCATTCAACAGATATTACCCAGACAGTAGAGCTGCAAAAGCAGATTCTGGAAAATATGTGGCAGCAACTCAAAGTCGGCGGCACCTTGCTCTATATCACCTGTTCAATTCTTAAAGCGGAAAATGAACAGCAAATGGTCGAATTCTTTAGCAAGCATGCAGATGCTAAGGAAATCAAAATTGAAGCCGATTGGGGTATTGAACAGATCCATGGCCGTCAGCTTCTCCCTAAAACCGATCAAGGCGATGGCTTCTTCTATTGCCGGATTGAAAAAACTGCTTAAATGATATTGCTAAAAGAAAAGGTAGCTTTGGCTGCCTTTTTTATTATTTTGATTTGAGCTTCTTATTGTACAAATTTAAAAACCACTAGACTGGTCGCCAGTGCAGCCATACCGCTGACCAAACCATACACGGTTTCATGACCTTTTGAAAAACGTTTCGCAGTCGGCAAGAGTTCATCCAATGCCAGATAAACCATCACCCCACCGATGATCCCAAACACCATGCCATAAATGGTATGGCTCATATACGGTGCCAGAATGAAATAGCCCAATGCAGCTCCTAGAGGTTCGGCAAGGCCTGAAAGCAGACTAGCCACAAGTGCATAATCTTTACGGCCTGTTGCGCCATAAACCGGTAATGCAATCGCTACACCTTCAGGCACATTATGAATCGCAATGGCAACCGCCAATGGTGCACCCAGTGCAGGACTTTCCAGCGTCGCAAAAAAAGTCGCCAATCCTTCTGGCAGGTTATGTGCACTAATCGCAAATAACGTCAGTAGTCCTGTTCTTAGTAATTGCGGCTGACTCAGATCCTGTTTCGATTGAGCCTCAATGGTTTCATGCGGATTAGGAACGAATCGATCCAGCAATAAGACCAGTACCACACCCAATAAAAAGGCAAAAGTACCATAAGCAAAACCGGATTTTTCATCAAAGGCCAGGCTAAATGAACTGATCGATTTATTTAAAATTTCTGTAAGAGAGACATAGATCATTGCTCCGGCAGCAAAGGCCAATCCAAAGGCTAAAACCCGGTAGTTGGGTTTTTTCAAGAACAGCACCAATCCCCCACCCACCAAGGTAGCCAGACCTGCCAAAAATGTCACTGCAAAAGCAGTATAGACTTGTGCATCAGTAACGGGAGTAATTCCCATAAGACTGCCCATTAAAAAAGTCATTATCACCAAAGATGATAATGACTTTCATTTACAGCAACAATGTGTTTATGTGAAGATTTTTAGTCTTCTGGTTCTTCTGGATTTTTTGCCAGATGCATGACAGCCAGTGCCAGACCACCCCATAATAAAACCATGGAGAAAATCATCATAATTAATGCAGATGTATTCATATTCGTTCTCCTAACTATGACGATCTTTCACTAGACTGAACAGAATGGCACCCAGAATAAAGAATGCAATCGTACCCCCACCAATCATCCATAGCGTACTTGCAGGATAATCACCATAACCTTCTGCCATGATTGATTTTAGGGTTAAACCCAATGCCGATAGTAAAGATAACGGCGTGATTACAGTCAGCATGAATTTCCAGCTGCCACCCAGTTTCAGACTGGCAAACTCGTTCACATGTGTTTCTAGCTGTTTCATCAATGGACGACGGAACCAGGACAATAAAATGATCGAGAACAGACCACCACCCACAATACCAATGTTGTTAGCGAAGTAGTCAATGATGTCGACAAAGGTAATGGCACTATGAGTCGAGAACATCAAGGTGGATACAACTGCTGAACCACCCGCAATAATCGTCACTGACTTGTTCTTCGACCAGCCAAGTTTGTCCTGGAATGCCGCAATTGGCACCTGCAGGATACTTACCATGGAGGTAATACCTGCCACTGTTAATGAACCGAAGAACAGGAAGCCGAACAGGTCACCGCCTGCACCTAAGCTGGAAATGATTTTCGGGAAGGCAATAAAGGCCAGACCGATACCACCAGATACCACATCTTCAACTTTCGCGCCTGAACTGAACGCCATAAAACCAAGTGCTGCAAAAACCCCAATACCTGCCAAGATTTCAAAAGACGAGTTAGCTAATGCCACCACAACGCCTGAACCGGTCAGGTTAGTTTTACGTTTCAGGTAAGAGGCATAGGTCAACATAATCCCGAAGCCCACTGAGAGTGAGAAGAAGATGTGACCAAACGCAGCCAACCAGACTTTATAATTGG
This sequence comes from Acinetobacter sp. YH12108, assembly GCF_013419055.1. Lineage (NCBI taxonomy): Bacteria > Pseudomonadati > Pseudomonadota > Gammaproteobacteria > Moraxellales > Moraxellaceae > Acinetobacter > Acinetobacter sp. YH12108. The sequence continues at coordinate 6,646 of NZ_VPAW01000038.1, forward strand.
TCATGGCTTCCCAGTTTGGCGTAAAGAAAGCATTTAAGCCATCGACTGCACCCGGTAAACGTACCGCCTGAATCACCAGAATCGTGAATAAAATTACCAGTAATGGCATGAAGATTTTATTCGCCAGTTCCACCCCACGGCGTACCCCACCGTAAAGAATCAGCATCACGGCTGCCCAAACGATCACCAGACCAAAGAACAGCACAGGGACGAAACCGAAAGTTAAGCCCTCACCATTTTGCAGGTAGCTATTGAAGAAAAAGGCTTGTGTATCCGTGCCCCATTGCTGTCCAAAGGAATAAATCATATAGCTGCCGGCCCAAGACAGGACGCTGGCATAATAAATCCCGATAATCAGGGTCACCATGACCTGCCACCAACCCAGAGATTCTGCATTCATGAGTTTTTTGTAGGCCATCGGCGGTGCTTTGCGGAACTTATGTCCGACTGCATAATCTAAAAATAATAGAGGTAAACCTGCTGCAAAAATTGCAATCAGATAAGGAATCAGGAATGCCCCGCCGCCATTTTCATAGGCAACGTATGGAAAGCGCCAAATATTCCCCAAACCAACGGCAGAGCCAATGGCTGCAATAATAAATCCTGATCGTGCCGACCAATTCTCTCGAGTATCTGTCATAGAACACCTAAACTTTAAACTTCATTCAATACTGCTTATTATGGTTATGTCGCGAGCACTGAAGAAGCATTTCAATTATTTCGGGTGTTTGAATTAGAGTTATACCTTTTGGGCATCGAATTCTAATATACAAACAGGTCAGCTAGCCGGACAGCTTGCTTAAAGTCTGAGCAGAAAGCCGACCTTGTAGATGGTTCAACAATACTGACTTTTTCAAATTTTTTCTGTAATTTCTGCTTAAAACATTCTTTTTTTATAATCTATTCTTATCAAATGCTCAATAATTCTACGCTGAGCCCTTGATTTTATTGGTTATATGTATATAAACTTTTTGGAATATATTGTTTTTAAGTTTTACTACAGTTTTCAAGCAATTTTTCGCTCTTAATTCATCAAGTGTTAAATAGAGATTGAAAAAGTATTTTTATACCTTCTTCACTTATTTTCTTCTGAATAAAAACAGAGCTGTGTCTTCATTTATTCAGTCTATATTTTCTGCCTACGCTGCTACCTTTTTAAGCAATAAAAAGCAAAATTCCACAACCGGCCTGCCTTATGCCGATTGTGGAACTGTACTGATTGATTCGGTCAGCTTAACATTTGATGACAAGCATACGTTCTTCCTGCATGTCACGAATCGCAGACTGAATGCCTTCACGACCCAGACCGGAATCTTTGACACCGCCATAAGGCATATTATCAACACGGAATGACGGAATATCATTGATAATCACACCACCCACATGTAGATGATCCCAGGCATACATCATCTTCTGCAGATTCTGGGTATAGATGCCGGCTTGCAAACCAAAACGACTACTATTAATACAGGCAATCCCTGATTCAAAATCGCTATAAGCTTCAATAATGGCGACCGGACCAAACACTTCATTACGGTAAATTTCCAGTTGATGGTCTACCTTTTCCAACAGGATCGGTTCAAACATCGCACCCTTCACTTCACCACCAGTCAGTACATGGGCACCTTGCGCTACGGCATCTTCCATCCAGCGATGCAAACGTTTAGCTTCAGCTTCCTTGATCATTGGCCCTAACAAAGTTGTTTCCAGATCCGGATCACCGGCTTTCAGATGTTGCAGTTTCTGAACCAGCTTGTCTTTCAGTTCTTCAAAAATATCCTGATGCACCAATATACGTTGCACACTGATACACACCTGCCCTGCATGACCATAAGCACCACCAATCAGACGATCAATCAGCTGTTCGCTGAGTTCAGTATCTGGCTCAATCATTACTGCGGCATTCCCACCGAGTTCCAGAGTAACTTTTTTGCGGCCGGCGCGGGCTTTCATATCCCAGCCCACGACATCAGAACCGGTAAAGCTCAATAGTTTAAAACGGTCATCTGTAACCAGTACATCTGCAAGATCGCGTGGACACGGCAGAACTGAGAATGCATTCTTCGGTAAATCAGTTTCTGCCAGAATCTCGGCAATTTTTAAGGCTGAAACCGGAGTCAGACTCGCCGGTTTTAATACAAATGGACAACCTGCAGCAATTGCCGGCGCAATTTTGTGTGCAGTCAGATTTAATGGAAAGTTAAATGGACTAATCAGGGAAACGGCGCCAATCGGTACCTGTTTGACCATGCCCTGATAACCGGAAGCTGCGGCAGTGACTGCCAGAGGCAAAATACGGCCCTGATCCATCTGGGTGACCGCATCTGCCGCAATCTGGAAGGTATTGATCAGACGTTCTACTTCTGCACCGGCTGCTTTACGTGGCTTGCCACCTTCCGCAATCAGGATTTCAGTCAGTTCTTCACGGATTTCATTAAACCGCTTCACACAATGCAGCAGAATTTTCTGTTTCTGGAAAGGTTCCAATGCTGCCATTTCTGCTTCTGCCTGAGTCGCAGACTGAATTGCCTTTTCTAAAGTTTCAGCATCTGCCAGCGCGACACGTGCATAAAGCTCCTGACTATATTTATGTTTGACCTCCAGCCATTCACCCGTTTTTACCGGCTGTCCTGCCACATATAATGGATAGTCTTGATGATGTTGTGCTGCTGTCGATCCCATTATTCTGCCCTTCACATTAGCATATACATTTTAGAAATTACCTATATCATGCACTTACTGATTACGTTTAAGAAGATGTATTTAGGTAACAAAATCGCTCAATTTAAAGAAAGCGTAAGGAAAATTAGAAATGCGTACACAATTATTCACTGCATTATTACTAGGATTAGGACTGAGCAGCATAGGCCATGCCGATGTGATTGGTCTTAAAGCAGATGCCAGCTACTGGAATTTTGACGGTTATAGCCAATCTGCCAATGCCAGCAAACAGGACCTGGATCGCCAAGGCACGGCACAACTGTCGGTTGCATTTGAACATCCAGTACCACTACTGCCAAATGCCAAAATCAAATATGTGAATCTGGACAGCAATAGCGAACAAATTACCCCGCTGAATGTTGCTGATATCGAACTTAATAATATCGACTATATTCTGTATTATGAGCTGCTGGATACCATTGTGCATGCTGATATCGGTGCGGGTCTGACTAATCTGGATGGTACAGTCAGAAATCTGAATGCAGGTGTCCTGACTCAGTACGATCTAGATGAATACAGTCCATTACTCTACGCTACAGCGGGGGTAAAACTGCCATTTACTGGCATGAGTGCTAAAGCTGAAGCGGTTTACAGTCACGGTAGCGATATCAAAAAGACTGATGTTCAGGCTGAACTGCAATATGACTTTATTGATAACCTGCTGGTTGATGTAGGGGCTAAAGTCGGCTATCGCATCATGAATATCGATGCCGAACAAAATAATGCGCCAGACTTGGAACTGGAATTTAAAGGTCCTTATGTCGGCTTAGATATACACTTTTAAGTAATATAATGAGTTATGGAAATCGGTCCTTACCCTGTAAGCCGAGACGTACAATGATAGATGTCATCGACGTCTATGCCAGCTTTCAGGTTCAGACTATTCTACAAACATACAGAGCAGGAAGCTCAAATACCTAAAAACAAGAAGAATAAAGCAGTGCACCAGGACGTGAGGTACGACAGGAGTTATACCTAAACACGAGATACGAAAAAAGCCCCAACAGGATGTTGGGGCTTTTTTTATCTATAAATTCTTAGCATTGTTTAACAGTTCCGAGCTAAAAATCCAACATTGTAAGAATCGCCTTGTTGTTAATCTGAAAATCCTCACATTTTTTGGGAACAGCAATCATGGTAAAAAAGGTCCTCTTTATTACTTCAAACCAAGGCGTTGAACATGATGAACTGGTCGAGCCTTTAAATTTTCTAAAATCCAAAGGATTTGAAGTGATTCATGCGGCAGAAAAAAATGAAGAGGTGGCAACAGTAAAAGGCGATACTAAAGCTGCTACCTCATATACGCCTGATACCAGTTTTGATCATGTCACACTGGGTGATTATGATCTCTTGGTTGTTCCTGGTGGCACTGTGAATGCAGATACGCTAAGAATCAATGAATCTGCCCAGAAAATCGTGCAGCATTTTGCTGATCAGCATAAACCGATTGCCGCAATCTGTCATGGGCCATGGGTTCTGATTGATGCACAGCGAATTAAGGATAAAAACCTGACCTCGTACAAGAGCATCAAACTGGATCTGGAAAATGCCGGTGGTAAATGGGTCGATGAACAGGTTCATCGTTGCAATACCGGTGACTGGGTGCTGATTACTTCACGTAATCCGGATGACATTCCTGCTTTCAATGATGCTATCTTAAAAGAGCTGGAAGGCGATGCTGCCTAAGTTCACACTATAAAAAGCCTCCATCTGGAGGCTTTTTTATTTTCTTGATCTTATTTTATTTAAATGCCACCTTTCAGGCTTTTTAGATAAGCCACTACATCTTTATTACCGGCCATTTCTGCCAGTTCCAAAGCGGTATAGGTACTGCGATGATCGACATCTGCGCCTTTGCTCACCAGTAGTTTCACTACTTCCAGATGATCATTTTCAGCAGCTGCCTGCAAAGCGCTATAGCCTTCTTCATCGGCAGAATTGACGTCCAGACCTTCTTGTAAGCCCTGCTCGACCTGTTCAACGTCGCCGACTGAAGCCCAGTACACCAGTTCAGGAAGATGCAGTTCTTCATCATCTTCAGGGATTGGGGAGATAGAATTGAATTCCATAGTCATTTCCTAATGGTAATTTAGTTGAGTTAGCTTTTTACACAGTTCACTTTCTAAATTTTTTAACCCTTCCCCATTCTTTAAATAGATTAGAGATCTATGATGAATCATATCAGATGGAATATCACTTACACTTTGAGCAATTGGAATAACTAGTTTACCTAAAGTATGTGCAATCCCTGTTTCATACATGACATTTGGATTTTTACCACTGAAATCGACAATTACTACTCGAGCCCTAAATATTAAATCAAATATATCCTGAATGATCGTACTGTTATCCCAAATATCATCCGCTCTTAAACATCTAAAATTGGATCCTTTAGCAGCCTCTTTAATAGAAGAATACACACCATCAAAACCTGAAAAAGGCATCATTACAGCTATTAAATCATTTTCTAAATCTACACTGGGTACACTAAATACTGAAGGAGAAAATGTAATTTTATTTGTAGCTACTTGATGCGATACATATAGAGTATTTTCATCATGGTATTTGTGATCTAGATAGTCTTTAATTGTTTGTAAGTAATGAGGGTTTTTTAAACTAATTGCCCTTAAAACATCAATAATATTAGCACCATAATCATCATCCCCAAAACTCAAACTTCTTAGCAGCCTAGGATGATTATGGACTATTTGATCCGCATTAACTAAAAGAGCAATTTCACTCCAATCACTAGCATTGAATTCTTTTTCTATTACTCTTTTTAATTCCAAGATAAGTTTATTAGTCTCTATCTGAGTATCATTCGAAGTTAAATTTGAATTAAACATAAATAGTATTTTTTGATTAAATTTTAGACATAATACTATAGATGTGAACAAAAAAAGCCTCCTTTTAGAGGCTTCTTATTTCAGACTTAAGTTTTAAGCTTTTGCAGGAACGGTATCTGCTGAACCAATCTTTTCAGATTCATCATCATGCATGATCAAAGCAACTGCAATCGCTGTAATCAGTACCGGTAAACCGACTGCCATAAAGTTAAAGTGTGCAGGCAGGTTCATACCGAGTAAGCCACCGATCAGGATCGGGCCAACAATCGCACCCATACGACCAATCGCAGATGACCAGCCAATACCTGTTGAACGTACTGCCAATGGGTAGAATTGTGCAACATAACTGTATAGCAACATTTGCGAACCGATTGATGCTGCACCTGCCAGGAACACCAAGATGTAAAGCAGGAACTGGTTAGATGCAAAGCCCATTGAGCTCATCACAATCGCACCCATCATACCGAGGAACATCAATACCGGTTTCAGGTGGAAACGGTCAGCCAAAATACCACCACCGACAATGCCAACCACTGCACCCACGTTCATCGCCATCATAAACATTAGGCTGTTATCCATTGAGTAACCTGCTGCCATCATCAGCTTCGGTAACCAGCTGCTCAGTGCATACATGGTTAGTAGGCAAGTAAAGAAAGCAACCCAGAACAATAACGTATTTACCGCACGGCCGCGACGGAACAGGCTCACCACGTTTGCTGCTTCAGGTACATTTTCCTGTGGCAGTTTAAAGGTAGTAGTTTCTGTAACACTTAGATTTGGAGCCAAACGACGCACAATTTGACGTGCTTTTTCCTGTTTGTTGTCTTTGACGATAAAGGCTAAAGATTCAGGCAGGAATTTCCAGATCACAGGCAATAAAAATAATGGAATACCTGCGATAAAGAACATGATTTGCCAACCAAAACTTGGGGTAAACCATGAACCCAATAAGGCAGCCATCACACCACCTACCGCATAACCACTAAACATAGTAGTTACTAAGGTACTACGCATTTTTTGTGGTGCATATTCAGAGGTCAGTGCCACCAGGTTTGGCATTACACCACCAATGCCCAGGCCGGCAAGGAAGCGTAAAATACCAAACTCAGTCGGGTTTGAAGCAAAGCCACCGGCAAAGGTCAGACCACTGAATAATACGATACAGATCATGATGACTTTTTTACGGCCAATTTTATCTGCTAGAGAACCAAAGATCATCGCACCAAACATCATGCCGGCAAGTGCAGTACTGGCAAGCATTCCCGCTTGAACGGCACTTAAGCCCCAGTCCTGCATTAATAAAGGTAAAACAACACCATTGATTGCTAGATCGTAGCCGTCAAACAAGATAATGAGTAAACACCAAGCAACTACATTGAAGTGAAAAGGCGTAAATTTCGCATTATCGACTACAGAATTTATATCTACTGTTTCCGTTGTCATCGTTCTCATCTCCCATGAGTACTTGTCCATAAAATCCTTTTGAATATCCAGGGGAATATTCAAGTTTTAGCAATATACGCAAGTGAGATTTAGTGCACAATAAGACCAAATGATGGAGCAATTTCAGCCATAAAATAGCGGCTATTTGTGTGATTTATCACATTTTTATAAAACTAAATAATTGAATAATTAGACATTTATTATTCTCATTAAAATGCTTATATAAATAGTCTATAGACCAATGATTTTTTGATTTATTCAATTTTTTATGAATGATTTTTATACTTTAAACAAAAAATCCCTTTCTTATGAAAGAGATCTTTTGACTTAATTAAGATTTATAGCAAGTGGATTGGCAAAAAGTGACTAGGTTTTAATAGAATTCAGCTTCTGTTTCGCCAGTAAGGTCTCAGCATTTCGTTCTGCATTCAGATCTTTACGTACAATCATAGCCACTGAAATCGCGCCAATAATGGCTGGAATCGCAACTGCCAGGAAGTTCATTTTATGTGGCAGCTCCATACCCAACAGGAATCCAATAATAATTGGACCAACAATTGCCCCTACCCGACCGACTGCAGACGCGCAACCAATACCAGTAGAACGGATTGCCAATGGATAGTACTGAGCCACGAAACTATAGAGCAGAATACTGCTACCAATTGCCGAAGCACCTGCAGCAGCGACCAGCAGATAGATCACAGCTTGTGGAGAGTTAAAGCCTAATCCAACTAATGAAACTGCACCCAATAGGAACATGCCAATAATGACGGGTTTCAGATGGAAACGATCCGCTAGAATACCGCCACCAATGGTTCCAACTACTGCACCAATATTCATCGCCATCAGGAACATTAAACTGTTACCTAGAGAATAACCCGCTGCCATCATCAGTTTTGGTAACCAGCTACCCAATGCGTAGACCATAAGCAGACACATAAAGAAGCAGCACCAGAATAATAAAGTACTCATGCTACGGCCCTGCTTAAATAAAGCGGCAATTGAAGCATCTGGCGCATGGACTTCATTCAGTACAAACTGGGTACTTGCAGTGACATTTTGCTCAGGACTGATCTGCTGAACAATTTTACTGGCCTTCTCATTTTGCTGTTTTTTTACCAGGAAAGTTAAAGATTCTGGTAAATACAAATACAGTATAGGTAGCACCAATAATGGAATACCTGCGATATAGAACATGATTTCCCAACCAAAACTTGGGGTAAACCAGGCACCTAATAACGCCGCCATAATCCCGCCAACTGCATAACCACTAAACATGGTAGTGACTAAGGTACTACGCATTTTTTGTGGCGCATATTCAGAAGTTAATGCGACCAGATTCGGTAATACACCGCCAATACCTAAGCCCGCAATAAAACGTAGGATGCCAAATTCAGTCGGACCAGAGGCAAAACCGCCCCAGAACGTAAATCCACTGAATAAGGTCACACAAATCAGGATGACATTTTTTCGTCCAATTTTATCTGCCAGCATACCGAAGAGCATGGCACCAAACATCATGCCTGCCAGAGCGGTACTTGCAAGCATTCCGGCCTGAACTGCCGTCATATTCCATTCTTGCATCAGTAGGGGTAAAGCAACACCGTTGATTGCCAGATCATAACCGTCAAAAATAACGACAAATACGCACCAAAGTACGATCTTTAAATGAAAAGGTTTAAACTTTGCTTCATCCACTACAGCATTCACATTCACTGTTGTTGCTGTCATTTTTCCTCACCTCCAATTGTGAGCTTTTTTATTCTATAAAAAAATGAACGTTCATTCACTTTTGTATATAAAATGGATGATTCTTTAAACCTTGTCTACTGCAAAACTTACCAAGTTAGATTTTTTTAATAAAATTTAGGCTAAAGTCGTAGATCGAATATTTTTTAGACAAACCAATAAAAAAATAAGACGAAGTTAATTAATTATAATTTTCACGTTATTTATATTTTTATTATTTAGGCATGATTAGGAGGTTATTTACTTCTTTTCCTAAAAACCCACGCATAAAAAAAGCCCCCTGCATGAGCAGAGGGCTTTTGGAATAATGAGCTGGCGATGACTTACTCTCACATGGG
>NZ_VPAW01000039.1:0-14665 GCF_013419055.1 Acinetobacter sp. YH12108
TGGCCATATGGACTGGTATTTATATAAAATCAGGCATTTAGTTGAAAATATGTTTTGTAGATTAAAGCAATTTAGAGGAATAGCTACTCGATATGACAAGCTCAAAAGAAATTATCAAAGTTCTGTTACCTTAGCCTGTATATTTTTATGGCTACCTTTATAGGGTTAATTATGAACAGTAAGTGTCAACAGACCCTAATTATTTTCCTGTTAAGTGAAGTTTTTAAGGCAACCATAAGCTGGATTTCGACATACTACTTAAAACACAGCTTATCTTTTTTAGACGTATTTATTCATTTTAGTATGATGTTCATTCTGTAATTTTCCCTCTAAGATAGAGTTAAATGAAAAAAATACAGGATAGCGCGATGACAAATACCTTGGCGGTGGCACAGCAAGGTGAGGCCATTTTAACCCTAATTGCCAGTCCGGTCACACAGGCTGAATTTGACAGTGACTGGTTGCGGCAATTTAACAGCGCCTTGATGGAGACCATGCAACAACGTCAGGGCGTGGGCATTGCAGCACCGCAGGTTTATGTCTCTAAACGCATTATTATTGTCGCATCACGGCCCAATTTACGTTATCCAGACGCGCCGTATATGGAAGCTGTGACCATGATCAATCCGGAGATTATCAGTACTTCAGCTACACAAGTATTGGGTGAGGAAGGCTGTTTAAGTGTGCCCGAGCAAAGAGGGAGGGTAGTTCGAGCAGAAGAGATTCAGGTACGTTATTTTACGTTAGAGGGAAATGAAATGGTTCAAGTGTTCAAAGGCTTTCCGGCACGAATTGTACAGCACGAAATTGATCACTTGAATGGAATTCTATTTGTAGAGAAGCTTGCAGAAGCATAATTACTTGGCTTGAATTGCGGTGCCATAAGCAAAGACTTCAACCATACCGCCTTGCATGCCAAGTTCAGTCGTACTGAGGCGGATTCCCATAATCTGGTCAGCGCCCATTTTTTCTGCTTCCAGTTTTAACCGTACTATAGCTTCACGTCGTGCCCGTTCAACGACACTCTCATAACTGGTCAAACGACCACCTAACATGTTTTGCACATTAGCAATCGCATATTTAAAGTAATCATGTGAAATGACCACATTGCTGCTGATCATATGACCGGGGAATGTAGATTCGTTAAAACGGCTATTATTGACCCGGATATAAGCTAAACGCTGTTCCTGCTCATCCAGATATTGCAGATGCTTGCGCTCGTTATAGCGACCAAAACCGAAACCCACGCTGAACAGAATGGCGAAAATGACAATCTGTATAATCAATCCGTCCATGCATTAGTTCGCCTGTGGAAATGGATCAGGCAGTTTAGGCATGACTGGATCAGCGATGACTGCTGTGCCATAAACAAACAGTTCAGAAGCACCTTGGGCAATATTTGAGGTAGAAAAACGAATACCCACAATCGCATTGGCACCCATACTGCGAGCTTTTTCAATCATCCGGTTCATGGCTTCCTGACGGGATTCTTCCAGTAATTCGGTATAAGCGGTCAACTCGCCGCCGACAATATTTTTCAGGCCGGCCAGCAAATCACGTCCAACATGCTTACTGCGCACAGTACTGCCATAGACCACATCGATTTGCTGGCGAATGGTATGTCCCGGTACAGATTCCAGATTGCTTAGTAACATTCATCTCCCTAAATTAGAAAAAATACTTTGATTATTATTACACTTAAAATAGATAGTTTAGTCATTATAAATTTCTTCAGATGACTCAGGCAGCTGGGGTAAATACTTTGTTTGGATCACCCTTTGAGCTGACCAATAGGGAAGTTCAAGTTCAGTAATACCTTCTGCATAAGAAGCCAATTCATACAATGGATAGACAAATACAATTCCATTGGCATTGAAATAGAAATTATCACTTACTTCAAATGCATTTTGCTCAATATGATGTTGTTCAAGCCACTCACGATTATGTTCGTAAAGTTCAGTTTTGAGTTTTTCTTTGCTTGCAGGTGCCAAAATATCATTCAGGCTTAAACGCTGCTTGGTATTGAGATCAAAAATAACGTAGTCACTATGATGCATACCATGTGCAGCGCCTGCTGGGTAATATTCGGAAAAGTATGTAAAGTTTGCGATATTGTAATGCTGACCGATATAACGTACAGCAGTGGTACTGTAGTTGGTTGATGGCATTTCAGGATCAAGAGTGACCTCTACAGCAGGTGATTTGTCGAAAGCTTCAGCATGGTCTTTTTGCAAACGCTCCAAAAAATATTGGTTTAACCAATTTACATTCGTTTTCACTGTTTGCAGATGATATTTAGTGCAACTGGCAAACTCATCCTCACTGGCTGGATGGCATACTTCATTTTTACTGAGCTGTACACGTTCAGTTTTAGCCTTAATCAACGGTAAGCTTTCTTTTTCAGCGACGGTTTCCGCTGTTGGTTCAGGTTTTGAATCTACTGTATTTTTTTGTTGGCATGCGGTTAAGAAAATTGAACTTACCAAGGCAGATAACAATATTTTTTTCATCGATTTACATTTTATAAAGTGTTAAGTCTCATCCAATTGAGTATACAGATTTCTTGATTCAATAAAATATATCGGCTATTGGACCAACGTATAAAAAAAGCCCACCGAAGTGAGCTTTTCTGAAAAAGAGATTAAGCTTATTTTGCCTGTTCGGCACGACGCTGTTCGGTCACAGACGGGCGATACGGTACGGTGTCTGAAGTGTTAACTTTCAAACCACCACCAAGACTCTTGTACAGCTCAACCTGGCTGTTCAGATTCGCCTGTTCAAGTAATAACAAACCTTGTTCCGCTGCATATGAAGCACGTTGTGCATCCAGTACAGTCAGATAGCTGTCAATACCGGCACGGAAACGTGCTAGAGACAGGCGGTAAGTCGTGTTAGTCGCATCAACCAGACGGCGTTGAGCAGCAATACGGTCACCAATATTCTGACGTACCGCCAGGGCATCATTCACTTCACGGAATGCAGTCTGAATGGATTTTTCATAATCTGACAGCGCAATTTGCTGATCTGTTTCAGAAATACGAATATTGGCCTGACGTGTACCCCAATCGAAAATTGGAATATCCAGACTTGGGCCTATAGACCACGCAAAACTGCCAGATTTGAACAGATCACCCAGATCCGCAGATGCAAAACCTGCAGAACCCGTCAGACTGATCGTTGGGTACAGACGCGCACGGGCAGCACCAATATTGGCACCTGCAGCAGACAGACGATATTCAGCTGCACGTACATCCGGACGGTTAATCAGCAGATCACTTGGTAAACCTGCACCTAGTGCCGCATTAGAGGTAATGCGGGTAACACGTTGTGCCGGTAACAGGTTGGCCGGTACGGGTTGACCTACAAGCAGATTTAACAAGTTTTGTGCCTGAGCCACCTGGGTGCGATAGTTGGCAACATCATTACGTGCAGTTTCAACAGAAATCTGTGCCTGACGTACTGGAAGTTCGCTATCGATCCCCACATCAAAACGTTTCTTGTTCAGGTTGTAAGATTCAAGCTGGGCTTTCAGCGTTTGCTCAGCCAGCGCCAGATTGGCATTGGCAAATGAGTAACTCAGCCATGCTTGGGCCACCTGACCGATCAGAGAAATCTGAGTCGCATCACGCGCACTTTGAGTCGCCAGATAAGTATCCAGTGCATTGTCACGCAAGCTGCGCACACGACCCCAGAAATCCAGCTCAAATGCAGTTACGCCTAGACCGACATTATAAGTCGTTACAGCGCCACGGCTTTGCGGGTTGTTACTGCCAGTATCCTGACGTAACACGCTGCCGCTCGCACCAATGGTTGGCAGGCGGTCATTTTCAGAAATCTGATAAGCCTGTTGGGCACGCTGAATGTTTAATGCGGCAGTACGCAAATCACGGTTATTGGTCAATGCCAAGTCCAGTACCTGTAACAGGCGCTGGTCAGCAAAGAATTCTTTATAACCCTGTTCTGCTACAGAAGTACCTGAAGCATTGGTATAACTGCTTGGGATATTTGCCTCTGCAACGGGCTCTGGGCCACGCATGCTTTGACATGCAGTCAAAGCAAGCGCGAGGGCAGATACCGCAATGCTACGACCTGTAATAGACCATATATTTTGCATTACGACTAGTACTCCTGATTTTGTTGTTTTGGTTTGTATTTAAAGATACTTCGAATCCACACGTAGAATACAGGAATAAAGAAGATACCTAAAAGCGTCGAACTGATTACACCCCCGAGGACACCGTAACCGACAGAGTGCTGGCTACCCGCACCGGCACCTGAAGCAAGTGCTAGTGGAAGTACACCAAAACCGAAGGCAAGGGTGGTCATGATAATTGGACGTAAACGCATTTTTGCCGCATGCAAGGTTGCATCAAACAACTCTTCGCCTTGTTCCTGCAGCTCTTTGGCGAATTCCACAATCAAGATTGCATTTTTCGCAGAAAGACCAATTACGGCGATAATCGCTACCTGGAAGTAGATGTTATTCGACAGGTTCGGGTCTTTAAACAGAATCATACCGCCAAAGGTCAATAGTAATGCACCCACGATACCTAGTGGTACAACCAGAAGAACCGAGAATGGAATTGACCAGCTTTCATACAATGCAGCCAGACACAGGAACACGATCAACAGTGAAAGCGCGTACAAGAATGGTGCTTGTGCGCCAGACTCACGTTCTTCCAGAGACAGACCAGTCCATTCATAGTCGAAACCTTGCATGCCCATTTCAGGAAGCTTGGCAATGATTTCTTCCATTGCGCGCATTGCATCACCTGAGCTCACACCCGGTGCTGGTGTACCCTGAATGTTCATCGCAGATACGCCGTTATAGCGTTCCAGACGAGGCGAACCATAGGTCCATTCACCGGTTGCGAATGCCGAGAACGGTACCATTTCGCCACGGTTGTTACGAACATACCACTGGTTCAGGTCTTCTGGCATCATACGAGAGCTGGCTTCACCCTGAACATATACTTTCTTCACACGACCACGGTCAAGGAAGTCGTTGATGTACGAACCACCCCACGCCATGCTCATAGTGCTGTTAATTTCAGAAATGCTGACACCTAAAGCACCGGCTTGTGCATGATCGACAATCACACGGTACTGCGGGTTATCTTCCTGACCATTTGGACGGACACCTGCAAGACGTTTGTCTTGTGCAGCCAGACCCAGAACAGTATTACGCGCTGCTAAAAGTTGCTCATGGCTTTGACCACTTGCTGCTTTTAACTGCATGTTAAAGCCGGCAGACACACCCAGTTCAGGCATCGCTGGCAATTGTAACGGCATGATGTAAGACGCATCTTTCACAATCATGTTCAGTGCCATACCACGTTGGATAATTGCACCGACCTGTGATTCTGGTGTGGTACGTTCAGACCAGTCTTTTAGTTTAATAAATGCCAGACCAGCGTTTTGACCTACACCTGTGAATGAGAAACCAGCCACACTGAAGACAGATTGGACATGATCTTTTTCATTTTCCAGGAAGTAACCGGTCATGGTATTGATGACCTTATCGGTACGTTCTAGGGTTGCATTTGGTGGCAACTGTACCAGCGTCATCACGACACCTTGGTCCTCATCAGGTAAGAATGAAGAAGGCAGTTTCTGGAAGATCAGCACAATAATCCCGATCACCACCGCATAGATGATACCGGAGAAAATCTTGTGGTGGGTCATACGATTGACACCGCCCTGATATTTCACAGAAACACGGTCAAAGCTATGGTTAAACCAGCGGAAGAAACGCGCAGCCGGGTTGTTGCTTTGCGGCTTGTTCGGATCATGCTGTTTCAGAATGGTCGCACACAGGGCAGGGGTAAAGGTTAAGGCCACCACCAGAGACAGAACCATTGCTGTGACCAGCGTGATTGAGAACTGGCGATAGATAACCCCTGTAGAACCACCAAAGAATGCCATTGGTACGAATACTGCAGACAGTACAGAGGTAATACCGATCAGTGCACCAGAGATCTGTTTCATCGACTTTGCAGTCGCGCTCACAGGATCAAGATGCTCTTCAGCCATGACACGTTCAACGTTTTCGACCACAACGATCGCATCATCGACTAACAGACCAATTGCAAGAACCATCGCAAACATGGTCAAGGTATTGATCGAGAAGCCGAAGATATTAATGATTGCAAAAGTACCTAATACAACCACTGGAACGGCCATGGTTGGAATAATCGTTGCACGCCAGTTCTGCAAGAACAGGAACATTACGATGAAGACCAGAATGACCGCTTCAATGAGAGTATGAACTACCGATTCAATCGATAACTGAATGAATGGTGTGGTATCAAATGCCAGTGTATCCACCATCCCTTGAGGATAGTTCGGACGTAACTGTTTTAAACGCTCTTCAACTGCTTCAGCGGTATCCAGCGCATTGGCACCAGTTGCAAGTTTAATCGCAACACCGCCAGCTGGTTTACCGTTGAATTTAGAATCAAACTGGTAGTTGTCTGCACCCAGTTCTACACGTGCGACATCGCCCAGACGGACTTGAGCACCTGAAGTGGTATTTTTCAAGAAGATGTTTTCGAACTGTTCAGGTGTTTGCAGCAGACTTTGCGCATTCACCGTCGCATTCAGCACCTGACCTTCAATCTGTGGCGCACCACCTAATTGACCGACAGCCACCTGAGCGTTCTGGGTACGGATTGCCTGAGCCACATCACTTGGAGTCACTTGCAGGCTGGCCATTTTGGCAGGATCCAGCCAGATACGCATTGCATAAGAACCACCAAAGACCTGAACTTCACCAACCCCGGCCACACGGCTTAAAGGTTCAGAAATGTTTGAGTTCACATAGTCTTTAATGTCATCTGCAGTCAGGCTGCCATCAGGAGAATAGAAGGCTAATACCTGAAGGAAGCTGGCACCAGATTTGGTAACACGTACACCCTGACGTTGTACATCATCAGGTAAAAGTGCAGTCGCAGACTGTAACTTGTTTTGTACCTGTACCTGTGCGATATCAGGATCGACACCTTGTTCAAAGTTTAAGGCGATGGATGCCTGACCGTTACCGGCACTGTTTGAAGAAATATAACGCAAGCCATCCAGACCGTTCATCTGCTGCTCGATGATCTGTGTTACTGTATTTTCTACAGTCGCTGCAGATGCACCCGGATAAGTCGCAGAAATGGTGACTGTCGGTGGCGCGATCGTCGGATATTGAGCAATTGGCATTTTGCTGATGGTCAAAATACCCGCCAGCATAATTACCAATGCAATCACCCATGCAAAAATCGGGCGATGGATAAAGAATTGAGCCATGAACCATTACTCCTTATGCATTTGCAGCAGGTTTTTGTTCAGGTTGTTTCTTTGCATCATCTGCCTTTTTTGCATCTGCTGCAGGTTGCTGTGCAGCTGGTTGAGCAGCACCTTGTGGGGCAGCCGCTTGAGGTTGATAAGGTTTAGGCACCACTTGCTGTTCAGGTTTTACCTTAGCAATACCGTCAACAATCACTTTATCACCCGGATTAAGACCTTCGGTTACGATCCAGTTGCTGCCTTGAGTCCCGACTGTCGTTACTGGACGTGGAGTCACTTTATTATCAGCACCCACCAGCATCGCCATGGCTTGACCAGTAGGCGTACGGGTTAACGCCGCTTGTGGAATCATGAAGGCATTTGGAATTTCACCCTGTACGATTTGCGCTGTGGCAAACATACCTGGCAGAAGTAAATGGTTCTTGTTCGGGAATACTGCACGTAAAGTCACAGTACCTGTTTCAGGGTTCACGCTGGCATCCGAGAATGCAAGACGGCCTTCGACAGGGTAGATGCTGCCATCTTCAAGCTTTAACTTCACTTTGGTGTTGTTTGAGCTGTTGAGGTTGCCTTTGCTTAGCTGTTGACGCAGGCGCAGCAGTTCAGCACTGGATTGGTTGATATCTACATAGATTGGATCTAGGCGCTGAATCGTAACCAGTGGTTCTGTCTGATTTGCAGTCACTAACGCACCCGCCGTAATTGAAGAACGGTTGGTCTGACCAGAAATCGGTGCACGTACGGTTGAATAGCCCAGGTTGATTTCAGCATTACGTAAAGTTGCACGGTTGGCATTCAAATCAGCTTCAGCCAGTTTGACCTGTGCTGCGATGTCATCGTATTCCTGTTTAGAAATGGCATTGGTACCGACCAGTTGACGGTAACGGCCTTCTTTAACACGCAATACACCTAAATTCGCTTCAGCACGGGCAATCGCAGCACGGGCATTATCAACAGTAGTACGGTTAGTGCTTGAATCGATTTCATACAGCGCCTGACCTTCACGGACATAGCTACCCTCAGTGAATAAGCGTTTAAGCACCACACCACTAGCCTGTGGACGTACTTCAGAAATCTCAAATGCTGTTGTACGACCTGAGAGCTCTACAGACTGCTCGACACTTTGTGGCTGTGCAACAAGAATACCGACTTCAGTCGGTGGCATTTGCTGCTGAGCACCAGCTTGCTGGCCCTCTTTAGGATCTTTGCTACAACCAACAAGTGCAAGACTTGTTGCTAATGCGCAAGCAGTCAGGGCGGGTGCCCAAAGCTTTGCAGACATCATTGTTCCACCTCAATTGGATTCTTATCTAAATTTTTTTATTTGTGAGCCGTGCAATATCTGATCCAGACCATATACCACAACGAAATCCAAATAAAACTTATACTCCAGCCGGATATGACATCTGAAGGAAAATGTACACCTAGATAAACTCTTGAAACACCCATAATCAGCATCCATGCACCTGCACCCATCCAGATGATGGTATGTCGGGGATGTTGCCGATATATGAATATTGCCAGACAGCCGAGACAGGCTGCATAGACACTATGGGCACTCGGGAAGGAGCTTCCATAGCTTTCAACCAGATGAAAAGACTCTGCTGGTCGAGGTCGGGCAATACTGAATTTTAAAAGCCAGCCTAGGAGAATTCCTCCGATAATTCCGATACATATAAAAATTACGCTTGCATGCTTTTTATACCACAGTAGAAAAATACACCATAGTGTGGATAAAAATAATACAAATGGCATGCCACCTATCACTGATAAGGACTGATTAATTTGATTTAAAAATTCTGTGCGATAGCCGCTAATCCATTCTATTGCAAGCACATCTAACTGGCTTAAAGTTGCAATATCAAGAAATAACACACTGAAAATTAAAAATAAAATTCCGACAATAAGTAACAAGTAATGCATGCCAAAAATCCTTGTCCTTTTAACCGTTATTCAACCGGTTAACTGTCTGCGCTAAAGTGTACTTGCCAGTACACTTTTTTTCAAGAGTGCGTATTTTATGCAAATTCCATTTTTTATTTATGGGATTTTGTACCTAAATGCCCAAATATTCTCGCAATTTTACAGTTTTGTGGATGTATGATTTTCGTCAATTTCAATGGTTTGCTTCGGCGGCCAGAAAAACTCACTTGGGCGAGTCAGGAAATGGGTCATGACCAGTTTGGCGAGCGGTTTCCACTGTTCGAAACGCACCCGTCGTGCGCGTAATGCCACAATAATGGTCAGGCTGAAACTTACAAAAAGGTTAGTCAGACCAATCAGCAGAACACCCAGAAAAGAGATGATAATGAGTCCAATATCTGGACCATTAATATTGATCAGTCCTTGGATAAAGTTGGCAGAGGCAAAGGCAATATGACGAATATCTAAAGGCAAGCCAAGAATGAAACCGATGGTACCCATACTGCCCAGCATAACCCCAAAAATGAAATTACCCGCCAGTGCACCCAGATTACGCTCAATATAATCGGCAAATCGATGCAAACGTTCTTGTCCCATGAGTTGCGACAGGCGAACATGAGCTCTCAGACGAGGACCGACCTTGCGATACACTGCCATATTGTCAAAATAACCCGCCAGCAAACCTGACAGGAATAGACAGACCCCAGCAATGGCCGCATGTGGAATAGCCAGAGAGGTAAAGGGATTCAGGTCATGCAGGGTTTTGGCTGCTTTGGCATGATTCATCAACGGTTCATGCAATGCGGCATCCCAGAAAAAAGCAATCAAGGCCGCGACCGGAATGGCAATCGAAATATTCCCAAGAATTGCGACAAACTGGGTCCGAATGATATTCACAATCAGTGCAGCCAGTTCAGCAATCTGGGCGGTTTTCGAACCTTTACGCTGTTGTACGGTAGAAGCGAGTGCAGCTGCAGTCATCGCCGGCTGTTTGGTTGCAACGGTGAAGTGCAGCACATGAATGAGCATAAAACCGAGCGAATAGTTCATGCTATAGCTAAAGGCTTGCATTAAAGGTGCCATAGTGACACGCGCCATTAAGACTTTCAGCGAGGCCATAAAGGCAATGATAACTCCGGCACCGGCTGCCGATTTGTACATGGCCAGAAAGCCTTGCTTGTCGGTACTTACATAATGTTCACCGGTTTTACTGGCATTTTCAGTCACCTGTAAAGCCAGGAGTTCACTATTGGTGGTCAGTAAAGCACGCACACTGCGTTCACTATAAATTGCTTCGGTAATATCTGCGATAAACAGACCAATGGATTGATAACGCAGGTCATCATCATCCAGCACCATATTCAGCAGGATTTCAATCCGTTCCAGACATTGTTCCAGCAAGGCCAGCATATAGGTCAGGCTGACACTGACCCCGATCCGTTTGGTAGAGCGGCGAATTTTGGCGACAACATCGTGACACTGCTCCAGCATGACCAGAGCTTGGGAAGCATCTGGCGGTGTAATCGCATCTACCAGTTCTACGGTGTTATAGCGTTTTTTATATTCCTGGATAAATTCAATGATCTCACGGTTTTGCACCAGAAAAGGTGATTCATATTCCATGAGTTCAGGCTGGGCATTAATAAATTCAGGATGCAGACCGATCCCACTCACCCGGTAGGACAGAATGGTTAGTGCTTTAATGATTTGATCTTTGATTCGGGTTTTTTCTACCTGATTAGAATGACCCTGATTTACAACGGCAAAAAGTCGCTGCCAGTCCGCTTCATCAAAATAATCCAGCCAGTATTTATCGGTACGCAAATAGAAAATCTTGCGAAACAATTCCTGAAGCTGCAGATGATCTGGAATCACCGGCAGGATATGTGCCCCGATCCGCTGATTCAGCTGGTTCCAAAAACCATCTAGAGAAAGAATCCCAGTATCGGAAAACAGGCTGGCTTGTTTATAACGATTGATAACTCTTAAAGTGAAACTTTGTAAGGTTAAGACTGCATTGGGAGTGAGCAGTAAGGCCCGGATAAATGCATTAAATTTTGTTTCGATTTCTTCTGTATTTCTGCTGTCTTCTGGGCGTATACGTTCTACAAGTTGGATGAGCAAATTCTCATCCAGCACCGCCTGTGGTTGTTCAAGCTGGTGCTGCATGCTTTGAAAAATATCAAGAAAATTAATATGCATAGGCGAGGTAAGCGGCTATTGAATCCGGTGAAGAGCCAGTTTGGCCAGATTAATGAGGGCCTGACGATACTCTGAATCGGGTAGTGCATTCAAGGCTTGAATTGCAATTTCTGTTTCTTCAGTTGCACGCTGGCGACAATAATCCAAGGCGCCAGAATCATTTACGATCTTGATGACTTCTGCCAAATGATCTGTTCCGCCCGTTGCAATACTGCGACGGATAATTTCATGCGATTCCCCGGTCGTATTCTTCATGGCAGCAATCAATGGCAGGGTCGGTTTGCCTTCCATCAGGTCATCACCGATGTTTTTACCTAGGGTTTCAGCATCAGATGTATAGTCCAGAATGTCATCAATAATCTGGAAAGCATTACCGAAGTGACCGGCGAATTTACGTAACGGTTCACGGAACTCAGTCTTGTCGGAAAGAATAGCGGCACCTTCGGTCGCCAGTTCAAACAGGCGAGAAGTCTTGCCATGAATAATGCTCAAATAGGTTTCTTCTGAGGTTTCTGGCTGATGTTGCGATTGCAGTTGCAGAACTTCGCCTTCGGCAATTTCGCAGGTACCCGTAGAGAAGTCTTTGAGCAGGGTCATATTGTTAAGGTCGACCAACAAATCAAAGGCACGCGAAATTAGGAAATCACCCACTAGCACAGCTGTCTGATTGTTCCAGGTCGCATTGGCAGTTGGACGGCCACGGCGTAAGCCTGACTCATCCACGACATCATCATGAACTAGAGTTGCCGTATGCAACATTTCGATAATGGCGGCCAGTTTGCGATGCTGTTCCAGTTCCACTGCGCCACAGGCTTTCGCTGCCAACAGGCACATGATGGGGCGCATACGCTTGCCGCCAGCTTCAACCACATGCTTGCTGACCGCCATCACCAGCGCTACTTTTGAGGTAATTCCTTCGTTAATGAATGTGTCCATCGCAGCAAAGTCGTTAGCAACAGGAGCGAGAATATCTTGCTTAAAGTCGATGGCCATGTGAAAGAAAACCTCTAGTTTGGTAAATCGCAGCGGGTAGTTTAACAATTTATAACATGAGTGAAAGCTAAGAAAAGCACAAACTCGACTAAAAATCAGCTTTTTATAGCACTTATTCGAGTTTAGCCTAAATTTCGACATTTAAAAAATGAACAATATCTTTCCGCTAAAGTTTTTTTCTAAACATTCTCAGGTAGCCGGAAAACTCGGAATTAAGCAGCGTTTTTTGGTCAGTATATCCGGTATTAATCTTTGATTTTAAATGAATAATTTAATGATTTATAGGCTTTGTAATGGAGTTCATGATTATTTCCTTAAAATGGCTTGTTGTTTCTTATAATATCCCTTAAAATCTTTGCCCTTGTATAACCCCCAGTGGCGCGCGTTTTAAGATCGATATATTCCTTTATCGGCACGTCGACACGGGCATGTTTGGAGTACATTATGTACGCAGTAATCCAAAGCGGTGGTAAACAGCACCGTGTAGTTGAGGGTGAAACCCTTAAAGTTGAATTATTGAAAGCTGAAACTGGTTCAACAATTACGTTTGATGACGTACTTATGCTTGTAAACGGTGATAGCATTCAAATCGGTGCTCCAGTTGTAGCTGGCGCTAAAGTAACTGCAGAAGTAGTTAGCCATGGTCGTCACGACAAAATCCGCATCATCAAAATGCGTCGTCGTAAGCACTACCGTAAACAACAAGGTCACCGTCAATGGTTCACTGAGTTGAAAATTACTGGTATCTCAGGCTAATTACTAGGAGTAAATAGACATGGCAACTAAAAAAGCCGGTGGTTCGACTAAGAACGGTCGTGATTCGAATCCTAAGATGTTAGGTGTTAAAGTTTACGGTGGCCAAACTGTAACTGCAGGTAACATCATCGTTCGTCAACGTGGTACTGAATTCCACGCTGGTCAAAACGTAGGTATGGGCCGTGACCATACATTATTTGCTACTGCTGATGGCGTAGTAAAATTCGAAGTGAAAGGTCAATTTGGCCGTCGCTACGTATCTGTTGAAGCATAATTTGCTGAAATAGAAAAAAGACCCACAGTTTCTGTGGGTTTTTTTATGCATGAAGATTTATCGGCTTATAAAGCTGTGACAGCGAATGTAAATATCACTATTGAATCTTCATCATGATGAATAAAAACAGGAATTCTGCATTAATAACAATACAAAACTTCTTATTTTCTATCATCTTAGTTCGAGAAATTGGTTTAATATGAGCCATTAGATAAATAGCAATATGCAAATACAAAAAGGTGAGATTATGAGTATGCTTCGTAAAACTGTATGTGCCATAACAATCGGTACGGCGACACTGGCACCTGTCATGAGCACGACTGTATTTGCCGCAACTGCAGCGACGGAGCAGCAAGCTACTGCGAATCTGGTGAAACAGCTCAGCAATATCCGTAGCTTAACTGCAAATTTTGAACAAACGACTAAAGTCACGAATCCGAAAGCGACCCAGAAAAAAGGCTTGACCGCGCAGCACATGAACCAGACCTTTAAAGGTGTGATGAAAGTGGCACGTCCGGGTAAATTCTACTGGGAAACTTCAAGCCCGTCGAAACAGACTATTGCTACTACAGGTAAAACCGTATGGATCTATGATCCGGACTTGCAGCAAGCAGTGCGTCAGAGTCTAGACGACCAGGTGGCAAATACACCGGCGTTATTATTGTCCGGCAATACCAGCCAGATTATGCAATCTTATCGCGTAACTCAGCCGAATAAAGCTAAAACCTATTACACGCTTTATCCGAAAAATACCGATGGGGTGTTTGAAAGCCTGACTATTAGTTTTGGTGCGAACAAAGCGCCTAGCTTGATGATTTTGCAAGATTCCTTAGGTCAGACTACGAATATTAAATTTAGTAATGTAAAACTGAATACCACGATTCCGGCATCTACGTTTAACTTTACTCCGCCAAAGGGCACAGACATTATTGATCAGTAAGCATCAATACACCCTAAATAAAAAAGCAACCTCCGGGTCACTGCTGTCCCATAGTTTGCTTTAAATAAAAAAACCTGAGTCCTAACAGTTAAAATATGAGTGCAAACAAACACTTTAACGACCAGGATTCAGGTTTTGTCATATCAGAATACCGTATTTTATGAGCTAATTAAACCTGTTGTGCGACAGGATTTTGAACAACTTGCTAAAGTGCACCATGTTGGACAGAAATTTAGAGCGGCTTCCCGGTGGGATCAGTTTATTGCCATATTGATGTCTCAATTCTC
>NZ_VPAW01000040.1:0-14093 GCF_013419055.1 Acinetobacter sp. YH12108
GGACAAGCATCGTCATTTTATTATGGTCAGCCTCAGGGTGAAGTGTGTCTAATCAACAGGGTTTTCGGTCTCTAAGTACTTTTTAAAGGGAACATCATCGACTCAAATCTCTATTTGCAACAGTGCCGTGGTGAGCTGGATGAAGCGGTAGTTGCTGAAATTAACCAGACTTTGCTGCAATACAAGGTAAACTTTTTCCGTGAACAGCAACATCTGACTGATCTTGAGTAGTCCACCAATAGACGATATTTGTCTAGGAGAGTAGTGGCAGTCCACAGAGAAGAATTTGATGATATATACATTTTTACCATATGATAAATTTTTATTTTAAATTAAATTTATTGAAACCAAAATCTAGGTGACTTTTATAAAATAAAAAATCTAAAATAAAGTGACCAAAACAACATGAAATGATCTAAATTGATCAAAATTTTACTCCACCAAAAACTATATACCAGTAATTAAATCATATACTTATAATTAAGGTCATTTAATAGAATAAATCTCGGTGACCTTGCCAAGGTTGGGGTCGCGAGTTCGAGTCTCGTTTCCCGCTCCAGATTCTAAAAGCCTCAGTTGAATGACTGGGGCTTTTTTATTGTTGTTTTATTCAATATTTTACTTCATAAGAAATTTTTATACTTAAAAAAGTAAGTTTACAAAAGTGCTCTTTCAAAACTGTGAACAAAAAACCGTGTAGATGATGCTCCAGAGTATCAATCATACAAGATAAAAAAAACTCCAAAACAAAAGATAGTATTAGCTACTACTAAGTGGCTTATGTTAAACAAGATCAGCTTGCCTAGATCCTAAATATTGATGCCGCGGAGCCTGTTAATAATTTCTGTCATTGCTTCTTAATAAAAAAGCAACTAATATGCCTCTTATACCACCAAAAAGCAATAAATGTATCTACAATGAATAAGTCTTTACTTCAGCAAATCAAAAAAAGACGAACCCAATTGGGCTTAAAGCAAGTTGATATGCAATCCCGTACAGGCATTTCAAGACAGCAATACCAAAAGCTGGAAAGTCAAGGCAATCCTCGATTAGATACCTTAGAAATTATTGCGGCAGGACTAAATGCTCAACTGATGCTCATCCCAGATGATAAGGTTCATTTGATTAGACAATTATTGAATGATGAAATTAAAGTCACTATTGAAGATCAGGATGACTTAATGACTAACCCATGGAAGGGTCTTCTCGGAGGAGAGGAACCATGAATACTGTTGCCGTCCTGAAATTAACATTACATCACGGTATCGTTGGATACTTGGCAGGATTTCAGAGCGGAAAAAATATTCTGGTTTTTACAGATTCTTTCCGCTCTGATCAGCAACGCCCGACCTTGAGCCTGCTGACTTCCCCCTTGTATCCTCAAGTGGATAAGATTTTAGAAAAGACCTATGTTACACATCAGCGTTTACATCCCTTGCTATCAAACTTGCTACCAGAAGGTGCATTACGCGAACTGATTGCACAAAGCCTCAAAGTACATATAGACAATGAATTTCAGTTATTGGCAGCTTTAGGTCATGATTTACCTGGGGCACTAATTGCAACCCCAGTAGATCCAGAAGAAATCCCAGATGGAATAAAATTTAAGCTTCAGATCTCGAATCCAGATCAGATATTAAAACAAGAGATTCGGACAAATAATAAGTTTTCCTTGGCCGGCGTCCAAATGAAGTTTTCCATGAAAGCCAAAGATGGGCGTTTTACATTAGCACAGGCAACGGAAACGACTCTACTCGGGGACTGGATTGTCAAAACTCCTTCTTCCAGACATGCCTTTGTTCCGCTAAATGAATATTCTATGATGAGCCTTGCCAAAATGGTCGGAATAGATGTCCCTGAGATTCGCTTGGTGGATATGGGACTCTTACAAAACCTTCCACCATTAAATTTACCCCAAGAGCAATATGCTTTTGCAATAAAAAGATTTGATAGACAGAGTACTGCTGATACTACAGAGCTTATTCACATCGAAGACTTTGCTCAGATCTTCGGTGCATATCCACAGCAGAAATACAGCACCACAAATTATGAGCAGATAGGAAAGATCATTTATCAATTTTCAGATAACAAAATTCTTGATATTCAGCAATTTGCCAGCCGCTTACTTGTCAACATTTTGCTCGCCAATGGAGATGCACACTTAAAGAACTGGAGTATGATTTATCACGATAAAACAACGCCAAGATTATCCCCTGCATACGATATATTGATGACAAGTGTATATATTGAAAATGAGCGTCATTTCGCATTGAATCTTGCCAAAAATAAAGATTGGTATTTAGCTGAGATGAAACACTTTAAACAATGGGCGGAAAAAGTCGGTGTTCCATGGCGTGTTATAGAAAAACAACTTCACGCCATTATGGACAAAGCACGTTCAGTATGGCCAGTGCTATTACTAGACTTACCTATGATTTCTGTTCATAAAGAAAAATTAAGAGAACATTGGAAAAGATTGCATCCAGACTTTCAGATACTTACAGATAATTAGAGGAAACCTGTAACCAAGCTAAAATTTCTCAAACAATTTCATCACATCATTTTCCGTCAGTTTCGCTTCTCCCTCATGATCTGTGCTTAGAATAGACTGTGCCAGTTCTGCTTTATTCTGCTGCAAGGCAATAATTTTTTCTTCTATGCTTTTATTGGTAATCAGCTTATACACAAATACCGGCTTGTCCTGTCCAATCCGCCATGCACGATCTGAAGCTTGATCTTCAGCAGCAGGGTTCCACCATGGATCATAGTGAATGACCGTATCTGCGGCAGTTAGATTCAGACCGACCCCTCCTGCTTTCAGACTGATTAAAAATACCGGCACTTGTCCAGACTGAAATGCTGTAATGACTTCATCTCGCTTTTTGGTCTTTCCAGTCAGCTTCACATAGCCAATTTTTGCGTGATAGAGCTGTTGTTCAATCAGTTCCAACATTGAGGTAAACTGAGAGAAAATAAGAATTTTTCGCCCCTCTTCCACCATTGGAACGACCATATCGATCAACTGTTCAAGTTTGGCAGAGTGTGCCTGCCCGGTTTTCACTGAATCCAGTTTCAGTAAGCTAGGATGGCAACATACCTGACGTAGCTTCAGTAAGGCATCTAAAATTTGAATTTGACTACGTTTAAAGCCTTTTTCTGCCACAATTTTCTGAATGCTTGCCTGCATCGTGGCGCGAACAGCCTCATATAGCTTGGATTGCTGTTCATTCATGTCAATATTGACTTCAATCGTGGTTTTTTCTGGCAATTCCTTGGCAACGTCAGTTTTCAAGCGACGTAAAATAAAGGGTTTAATGCGGTTTACCAACTTTTGCCTTAACTGCTGATCACCGCGTTTTTCAATCGGATAGCGGTATTTTTTATTAAAGATTTCTTGTGAATATAAAAATCCTGGCATCAGAAAATAAAATATTGCCCACAGCTCACCCAAATGATTTTCCATAGGTGTACCGGTTAGACATAGACGATGTCGTGCTTTTAATTGCCGTACCACCTGTGCAGCTTTGGCACGCGGATTTTTGATATTCTGTGCTTCATCCAAAATGAGTTGATGATATTCATATTGTTTCAGTTGTTCTTCATCTCTCGCCAAGAGCGGATAGGTGGTTAACACAATGTCATAGTGCGGAATCTGCTCAAAATACTGATGGCGGTCGGGGCCTTGTAGCAGCAGTACCTTGAGCTCAGGGGTAAATTTTTCCGCTTCTTTGAACCAGTTATGCATCAGCGATGTGGGTGCAACAATTAAGGCGGGTCTGTCCTGCAAATGACCAGCCTGCTTTTCCATGAGTAAGTGGGCTAAAGTTTGTGCTGTTTTACCCAAACCCATATCATCTGCCAGAATCCCGCCATGCTGGGTTTCCCTTAAAAACTGTAACCAGCCTAGGCCCTGCTGCTGGTATGGACGTAATTCCCCCTGAAAACCTTGTGGTGTCGGCAGTTGTTGCTGATAGCCTTGTTTGAATTTCTGCGCAAATTGCTGCAGGCGATTACTGACCTGCCACACCATCCCCAGATGATGCTGTAATTCTAATAGTTGACTCGCATCATAGCGATCTATGCTACGCTCTTCTTGCTGTAAAATGCTCTGCAAATGCAACAATACCGGCTTAATGTCCTTTGCGGATAAAGCCAAATCTGGTTGATCCGCTGCAGTTTTCAGGGTGAAAATGTGACTGTCATTCAGATGACCAAAAATCCGTGGATCAAGTAAATCAGGCTGTTCTTTCACCAAAGCCACAAGTGCATCGAGTAAATCATAGCTATTGCCTGCACTGTCCTGAACGGTCGCCCCGATATTGAACCAGTCTTGTTGGCTTTCAGATTCAGTGATGGAAATATTTAAATTTTCAACATATTGCAGCTTAAATGGGCTGTGTTCCAGATGCTCTATCTGCCATCCAATCAATTCAATTTGATTGATGGGCATCAGCTGTTTGATCCAGTCTCCATAGAACGCAAAAACCATAGAATCGAGACGTTGTTTATCCAGTTTTAATTGCTGGTCATAACTAAGATCTTTCACCCACTTCAGTGATTCGACCAATAGCTGTAAACGCTGGATTGACTGTTGTTCCTGAACTAAGTCCCGAAGCTGTCGCACCATTTTGCCATGCTGCTCACCAATAAAACTGTCACCTGATGTACCTGCTTTTATTCGCCCGCCTGCATAGGAGAATTCAATTTCGGCACAAACAGACTCTTCCCATTTCCAATCAAATTTATCTAAAACACCGAAGCGTAAAATTGGCTGGGGACTACCCTCAAGGACATCAATATGCTGAATAGACTCGGGCCGAGGCAGATTTTTCACGTCTGAATATTGATGAGTCAGTTGCTCAAACTCTGGCAAGAGCATAGATGGAAGATCAGGCATCTGTAAAAAATGGTACAGAAGATTTGCCGTATATTCACCATATAACTGGCCCACCGTGTTGTGTTGAATATCCACATAACACGGTGGCTGGCTCGCGAGAATCTGAATATGAGGATTTGATTTTAAATCGAGTCGAATATCACCATTGACCAATTCAATATTTAAATGCTCAGTCTGTTGTTTAGCCCCTTGTTCCCATCTAAATTCGATGTTGTAGCCTTGTTCTGACCATTGAAGTGCAGCATGGCTCTTTTTTTTCCAATAAACATCGCCACTTTGAATAAAAGATTTGAAATGCTCCAATAAAATTCTGGAGATATCAAGATTGCTTTGATAAAAGCGTTCGTCACTGTTTATTTTGGCATAATAATAAATCTGGTTAAATAATTGTCGTTTTTGTTCAGGTAAAGTCAGATGCTTTCTGGTGATATTTTCATATTGGGTATAATAACTTTCCCCCGCAATTGAGCCGTTTTTATTGCGTCTGGCTTTCTGCACATCAACTGTCAATTTCTTTAAGCTGACAGACTGATCTAGCAGGTAAATTAAATAATTGTTTGTTTTGACAGATTGCTCTGGTTCAGTCTGTTGTAAATACCGTTTAAAATCATTCAACCAGCGCTGCGCCTGATCATCCCCCCGTTGGCGTTTTGCGATTCCCTGCGGGGATTGAGAGTCAGCATAACGCTGCTGAAATTCCTGGCGATATTCCTGAAAGAATAACCGCGCTAAAGCAGCAGCATGTTTACAGTTATATCCAACCGGACAAGTGCAGTCGTCATCGATTAAACGGTCTTTTTGGGGATTATAGGTAATTGCGGTATCGTAATAATCTGTTCCTTCAATTTGGGCATACATCGTAACCCCGTCTTTTTCCTCAAAGAACTCAATCGTTTCCCTATCAATGTGTTTAGCATAGCTCAGACTGCGCTGAAGAGTTGCAGTACTAAAGCGAGATAGAAAATTGATCAATGAGGACATAATTACCAGAAACCAAAAATGTTTATACAATTATAACGGACAAAGCTGTCATTTCAGAACAGTACTGCTCGCCAACGTATCAAAAGGAAATAAATCCATGCTCAAAAACTTAATGTTTACTACAATGGATGGGGTGAATATTGGCTTTGGGGTACATTGGTTTCCTCAACCGCAATCACAGGTCGGCCATTAATCGCCTTTGAATACAGTGCAGAAGCGATCAGTAAAGGTTTAGAACTTTCCTCCACATCAAATGGATATCATGGGTGAGGCACTGAATATTCCTCGACAAGCTCTTGTGAAACTTGGTACTCAGGAAGCAGAACTTTGTGTCCAAGAAGTTGATGAAATTATTGGCTCGATTTGTAAGGTTACAATCTGATTCAGCAATATCGCTCATGACCTATTACCTGGACAAATTCAAGCAGAGACTCTCCAACTGATCCAAAATAGGATTGAGCATAATATTCATTTATTGCACTAAATAGCTTTCACAAAGCTTCTATGAAGGGCTTATTCTAACCGTTGTTTTATTACGGCATAAGCTACACCAGTCACCACACTTCCAATCGCAATCGCCAATAAATATTTTAATGGATAATTCATCGCATTCGGAATGATCAGTACCATTACACCGCCATGAGGAGTGACTAGTTCACATTTAAATAATGCAACCAAAGCCCCAGTTACAGCACCACCTGCGATCGCACATGGAAGCACTCGAATCGGGTCTTTGGCAGCAAACGGAATAGCCCCTTCCGAAATGAAACATAGGCCCAGAACTACAGCAGCCTTCCCTGCATCTTGCTCAGGTTTGGCAAATTTATGCTTTGCTAGAAAAGTTGCAATTGCCATACCCAATGGCGGTACCATACCCGCAGCCATGGTAATCGCCATCGGTCCGTATGTTTGTGACGTAAGTAAGCCCACCGTAAAGGCATAAGCCGCTTTGTTTATTGGGCCCCCAACATCAATACACATCATACTCCCAAGGATAACCCCCATGATCATGGCATTGGTCGTCCCCATATTGGCAAGGAAGTGTGTGAGTAATTCAAACAATTGTGCAACAGGCTGTCCAACCACATAAATCATGATTAAACCAACAGCTAAACTGGCCAATAGTGGAATAATCAATATTGGTTTTAATGCTTCTAGGCTACTCGGGAGTTTAAGCTGTTTCGATAAAAATAACGCAATATAACCTGCAATAAAACCTGCAACTAATCCACCGAGAAAGCCTGCCTCTAATTGTGTGGCAAGTAAACCGCCAATCAAACCTGGAGTTAAACCCGGACGATCCGCAATAGAATAAGCAATGTAACCTGCCAGCATAGGTACCATAAGAGTAAATGCTGCAGCACCTATTTGCTTTAAGGATGCGGCAAAGCTTCCTTCAACAGGATTGAGGCCAAACATAAACGAGATGGCAATGATCAAACCGCCCGCCACCACCATCGGCAGCATGAAAGACACCCCTGTTAAAAGGTGTTTATAAATTCCTGTTTTTTCTTTGTTTTCATTTCCTGTCTTAGTGGCTATTTGCTTACCCGTTTCAAGCACTTTGGCCTCAGCAATTGCATTTGCAAAAGTCTTATCCGTTTGTTTAAGGGCAAATCCTGTACTGCAGCGATATACACGTTTGCCTACAAAGCGATCTGTATTGACCTCAATATCCGTTGCTAAGATCACCACATCTGCTTTGGCAATACTTTCTGCCGATAAAATATTTTTAGCCCCAACCGATGCTTGGGTTTCAACATCAATCTGATAACCGTGCTTTACTGCACCTTGTTGTAAGGCTTCGGCCGCCATAAACGTATGCGCAACACCAGTTGGACATGCTGTAATGGCGACAAACCGTGTAACCCCTACATTTCAGTAAGTTTATTTCGCTACGGTTTGGACTATGTTCAAATGGCTATTCTACGTTTGATTGGTTTTGGAAAAAAAGAAGAATTTAAGAAAGTGCTAGCAATTTTAAGAAAGAAAAAGCCTGATAGGGCAAGGATCCTATGAAATTTGTCGTGTACAGAGGTAATTTTTATGAAATCTAAAATCATGAGAAAAAGATAGAAAAGCACTTAGTCAGTTTCGGAGTATTATTTAAAACGTGGAGATGTTTTTCCTATGTTGATTAGTCAATTTATTTACGAATGAGGTATAAAGTTTTATCTAATTTTTCTTTTTATCCAATTTAAAATTAGGTGCGTACACGGCCTCAACTTTCAATAAAGTATAAAAGGTGTTTGTGTAGGCAATACCCTTACTTTTGATAAGCCAAAAGAAAGCAAAAGCCTTTGTTACCCATACATAACATCCCTATTATGATGGATAACGTGTGGCATCCCTGCCACACTCGTGTATCCAAACGTTGCTTAAATTAAACTATGTAATAGTGGCGACATAAAGGTGCTCTTATCGCTATATATTAAAAACTTAGTGGAACACTGTTTCTAAAGCTTTTAAACCCACTTTGGGATCAAGTAGACCGTTGTAAATTTCAGGGATTTCACGTTCCACCCCAAAAAATTCATAAATGGCAAGCATCGCCCCACGAACTGAATATTCCACAGTAAAGACCACGTCATCTTCAATTTCCACAAACTGTCCAAGGAAAGCAAAGTTTTGTGAGCCTTGTGGAATTACCTGTGGACGATCCCCCGGTTTACGGCAGGCGAATAGGGCAGAGGCGTATGGCATCATGGCGGTAGTAACATCAGTCGTTGCCAAAACATGATCTAAAATGTCGTCAAAACCGAGCTGTTTAATCAGTTCTGTTAGGATTTCTTGCCCCGTGGCTTCGGACATTGGTTTTTTGATGTAATCGCCTATATGGTCAATTTGGAAACCGTAGCCCCATAAGGTATATAAACCTTCAGGTAAGTCGGCAAAGTGTGGCTGTGCAGGAACCACGATGGATAAATGCCAACCCGACTCATACCAAGTCATGAGTGCGCCTGTGCCTGGTTCATTGCCTGTATAGTCAATAATACGTTTAAGTAGCACGTCATCTTTCATGGTCAGAGTGAAAGACTCCCACTTATGTTCATCGACATTGCCATAAAAAGTCATTGGACGGCCAAAGTCTGGGGCTTTTTGTGCCAGCGTTTCCCAAAGCGTCCAGCCATGATCTTCTCGATGACGAATAAGGGCAGGCACGTCATGATTACCGCCATAACGTGAGTCTGCTGTAATAGAGCCTAAAGTGAAAATAGCTAAATCATTGGCTTTCAGATTAATTTGCTCTGAGCCTTCAGGCAATTGTACATATAGGCGTGAAGCGTAGCGTTCTTGAGTTTCAGCATTGGTAATGAAGTCTGCATCTGTGACATAGTGTCCAAAACGCACATCGACGCCTTGTGCGACTAACCAACGCTGTAGGGGCAGAATCATCGAGTCATATTGGTTGTACTTGGTACGTTTCACACCCGCTAAGGTATGAATGCGTGGCAATTCTTGAATAAAACGCAAGAAATAGCGTCTTAACTCTGCTGCACTGTGCCATTTTTGAAAAGCGAAAGTCGTGCGCCACATGCGCCAGAAATTGGTTTCAAAAAAGGTTTCATCAAAAAACTCATCAATGCGGCGACTGCCAATTTTTTCTTCTTTTGAAGCTAATAGGCGCAGCATCTGTGCACGATGTAGCGTATTCAGACCAAGCTTTGCTGCATCCGCAAT
Organism: Acinetobacter sp. YH12108; assembly: GCF_013419055.1. Lineage (NCBI taxonomy): Bacteria > Pseudomonadati > Pseudomonadota > Gammaproteobacteria > Moraxellales > Moraxellaceae > Acinetobacter > Acinetobacter sp. YH12108. Next base: position 9,560 of record NZ_VPAW01000040.1, read on the forward strand.
GACATGTTCGGCATCAATCAACCGTGCATTGGCGTGGGTTTTCACTTTTTCATTAAACTCACGACATTCTTCACGCACCGAAATGTCTGGATTTTCCAAAGATGGAATACTGGAAAATAAGTCCCATAGGCACAAATAAGTTTCATCGGTCAGCATTCGCCCACCACGTGTTACCCAAGCTTGCGCGGCATGCGGTGTATGTCCACCATCCATCGAACCACCTGAAATATCGAGTTCTTCTAAAATATGGATATTTTTGGCAGGGACTTTGGCATCACGGATTGCAAATGCAGCAGCAGCCATACCTGCGATACCACCACCAATAATCCAAAGATGGGACTGTTGCGCGTCTAATGGGGTGCGCTTCTTATTTTGCATGGTTCACCTTTAATTATGATGTTAAAAATTATGAAGTAAAAAAATTGGTTTAGAAAAACCTTAAAAATAGTATGTCTTTTTATATATGAAAAATGTATGAAATGGGAAGCAATCCCCTCATTATATTTTGTAATCAAAAATAGACGTATGATGGCTATTTTTAATACACATTTGTCTTTTTATTAAAATTGAATATGATCTAAATAATTGATGTTAATGTTTATTGTTGAGTAATTGCTCTATTGTTGTTTTCACTATGCCGTATGCTAAATTTCTTTAAAAATAGGCTTTTTATTTATCATTAAAAAATATCTTTGTACACGACAAAAAAAGATAACTCATTGAAATAATGGCATAATACTTGTTTTCTGACGACGAATATGATGACACATTTCAATGAGTTACATCTCATCTTAAACAAATATCTAAAGTGGAACAAGTCACATGCAAAATGTTTTACACTGATTATGCTTGCATTAATTGTAAAACAGACATGTAATCTTTCTTCTGCATCTAAAGCCTTACCCATCAAGTGCTTACCACAATCATTTTATCGACGTATACAACAACGCTTCTTTGCAGATCAGTATTTCGATTATCGTCAAATTTCTCAGTTAATTTTCAATATATTTTCATTCGATAAAGTCCAATTAACTTTGGATAGAACTAATTGGAAATGGGGAAAACGAGATATTAATATCTTGATGTTAGCCATCGTCTATCGTGGAATAGCAATACCTATTGTTTGGACATTGCTCAATAAACGTGGAAATTCAGATACAAAAGAGCGTATTGCTTTGATTCAACGCTTTATCTCCATTTTTGGTAAAGATCGTATTGTGAATGTGTTTGCAGACAGAGAATTTATCGGTGAGAAATGGTTTACATGGTTAATTGAAAATGACATTAACTTCTGTATACGTGTTAAAAAAACTTTATTGTGACCAATCACTTAGCCAAGAATCATAAAATTAGTGATTTATTTCGTCATCTTCAAGTTGGTCAAACTGAATGTCGTAAACGACGTATTTGGGTTGGTCGAGTGAAACTGTATATTAGTGCGCTACGATTAGAAGATGGAGAGCTTTTACTTGTTGTTTCTCCTATGTTTAATGCTTCTGCTATTCGTGATTATGCATTACGCTGGGAAATCGAAACGTTATTTAGTTGTCTCAAAGGACGTGGATTCAATCTTGAAAATACTCGTTTAACAGACCCTAGACGAGTCAAGAAATTGATAGCAGTGCTAGCTATCGGTTTCTGTTGGTGCTATTTAACAGGTGAATGGCAACATGATCGGAAAAAAGCGATAAAAATAAAGAAGCATGGACGACTTTCAGTAAGTTTATTTCGCTACGGTTTGGACTATGTTCAAATGGCTATTCTACGTTTGATTGGTTTTGGAAAAAAAGAAGAATTTAAGAAAGTGCTAGCAATTTTAAGAAAGAAAAAGCCTGATAGGACAAGGATCCTATGAAATTTGTCGTGTACAGAGATTTGTGTTATAGCGTTTTAAAACATCAGACTGCCTATCAAAGAGATTATTTATTAGCCGAATAATCTCAAAACCTGATTGACTACCAAGACGGTATCTCAGGTCGCTGACTTCACATATATTAAAACTCATTCAGATTGGGTCTAAACCACATTTATTATTGATGTTTTTTCATGTGCAATTGTTGGCTGGAAAGTATCAACACGTAAGAATACAGATATGGTGCTTGATGCGCTGAGTTATGTATCGTCTTTTGAGCTTGAAGCAATGTACGATTATAAGATTAACCCGTTAGGTCAGGTGGCCTAACTTAAATAAAAAAGTCTCCGACAAACCCGGTACGGTTCAGTTTTTGCATAGACCCAAGTGTTAAATCATCATTACGATTCTTGCGTACCACACCATGGACACGTGAAAAAGTAGAAAGCTTATATTTGTACGTCTTACGCCAAAAGGCCAAACAGAAACCGTAGCCTCAGGCAACACCCCTCTCATCATAAAATTATACCAGTCAGTAAAACACTCTTAGATTAAGCATATGAATGTTGGTTATTATTGTTGATTATCACAATAAATTAGTGACCAAAAATCAAAGTACCCTACCCCACCTTAAATTACGTCACACAAAATTAAAACTCTATATAACTGTTATATATAGAGTTTATTAACATACCAATTATGTAATTTAGTGTATTTTATGTCGGTGACTCTTGCCAAGGTTGGGGTCGCGAGTTCGAGTCTCGTTTCCCGCTCCAGATTCAAAAAGCCCTGATCGAAAGATTGGGGCTTTTTGAATTGTCGTTCTCAATGACTAAATATTCTGCCTAACCCTGCTTTTTTCTCAAATTAAGAAAATTTTCTTTAAATCTTGAATCTCTAGAACTCTGGTTCGATTTATCTTTTTAGGGAACTCCTGCTAAAAGGATTGCACTTCATACAGGTTTAAGCATCTAATTCATCCAAGCAGTTAATGATAAAAAACCATAAAAAAAGCCCATTTGAGGGGAAATGGGCTTTTGTAAACATCAATGTTAACGCTCTAATATGACAATCTGGTTAAATTTCATATCTATAGATTAAAATTTTTTGAGATCCCATTAGATTCCCAATAGTTGCTTACACCATGGAATTGAAATATCCCGAGTTAAAGGGGCTAAAGGCAGGTCTGGATGATTGAGATCAACCCATTGCATTTCCGCAAGTTCAGCCTGAACCTGTGGCTGACTTTTTAACTTAACCTGATACAAATAACTGACCAGCGAATGATTCAATTCGTTCGCAGCCACGGTTTCATATTTGCCAATATAAGACAGTATTTCCATCTCACAGCCTGTCTCTTCCAGAACTTCCCTAGAAAGTGCAGCTTCAGGCAATTCATTGGGTTCCAGCTTTCCGCCCACATGCATAAAGAAATCGGTATCTTTTTTACGAACCAACAAAATCTGATTCTGTTCATTCAGAATGATAGCCGCAGCAATCCTAATCACTTTATTACTCATACCGATTCTACTGCCTTTACACTTTTATTCCATTTCGGTTCAGGCGCATGATAATGCTCCAAAGCATCCAAAACTTCCTCAATTGAACTTGAGGAAATCAAGGCATCGGTAAAACGTGACTGGGTAAATCCAGCCTCAGTCGTTTTCATCAAGAAATTCAGCAATTCATCATAAAATCCATGGATATTTAAAAATGCACAAGGCTTCTGATGAAGGCCCAACTGCCCCCAGGTCAACTGCTCAAAAATTTCTTCTAAAGTCCCCACCCCGCCCGGCAAAGCAATAAATGCATCCGCCAGATCAGACATTTTTGTTTTACGTTCATGCATATTTTTCACCACATGCAGCTCTGTTAACAGCGGATGGGCCAATTCTGCATCGACCAGATTTTGTGGAATTACTCCAATGACTGTTCCACCAGCATGTAATGCACTATCAGCCACAACACCCATCAGTCCAGCTCGGCCGCCACCATAAACCAGCGTGATTCCCCGTTTCGCAATAGACTCACCCAAAGCTTGGGCCTGCTCTTTAAAATTTTCGCTATTCCCCATAGCTGAACCACAAAAGACTGCAATAGATTTCATTTTTTATCCCCTCATCGATCAACATATTCTAACTGCATTAAAATAAAAAAATTGTCTTAAAAACAAGCAAAATAACCATAATCGGCTAATTTATCGAAGCGCATGATTCAGAATAAATCCTCACTTCTACAGAAAAATACGGATAATTTTCAGTCAGACTTGTACGCATTGACTTACATCGATTCCGGTTCTTTACGGCTATCCCGAATAGTGGAATTTTCCTATGATACTTACATCAGGAACAGGAAGTTCCATATAACAATGACAATAGATAAGCACAAGGATTGTAAGGTACGACAGGAGTTATACCGAGCTAACCAATACGAAAAACCCCGGCAGGATGCCGGGGTTTTTTATTAATTTTTATTTAGTCAATCAGGCTGCCAATGACCTGAAATTTTATATTTGACTAGGATCTGTTGACACTTACTGTTCATAATTAACCCTTTAACGGTAGCCATAAAAATATACAGGCTAAGGCAACAGAACTTTGATAATTTCTTTTGAGCTTGTCATATCGAGTAGCTATTCCTCTAAATTGCTTTAATCTACAAAACATATTTTCAACTAAATGC
>NZ_VPAW01000041.1:0-12289 GCF_013419055.1 Acinetobacter sp. YH12108
TAAGATGCTCAGCACTGTCCCATTTGCGAAGTTTAATAGCCATTTATAGCTCCTCCTCTAAATCTTGTGCCAATTGCAGGGCAAGTTTTATATCTTTACTTTGCGTAGACTTATCTCCGCCTGCTAAGAGAATAACAACCCTTTGCCCTTGCTTGCAGTAATAAATCCTATAGCCTGGCCCAAAGAAGAAACGTAATTCAGAAACACCTTCACCGACCGGCTCAGTATCTCCAAAGTTTCCATCTTCAACCCGATCAATTCGGACTTGTATGCGTCTTTTTGCCTGCTGGTCTTTTAACTTGGTGAACCAGTCATCAAAGACTTCAGTGGTATATATTGAGTACATAAGTAGAATGTATCCTATAGGATACATTTATGCAAGAAATAAACTTGATATTTGGGGCTCGAAACGGTGAATTTCGTATAACCGCCATTATGTTAAGTTAATCAAAATTCTTAATGCACCAAAACCTAAAAATTTAAATGGAGTAAAAATGACTTTAAAGGGGTTAGATATTCAAGAAGATTGTATCAAAGCTATTTCTAATGAATCTTTAATATTTGATATTAAGAATAAAGAGTTTTTAGAGGATATAGAAAATCTTTTATTACAGTATTTTCAAAATTTTAGTAATGATTTAAATGGAATTGAGTTTGATAATTTTTCTGTGGAGTTTTGGTTCGATGCAGGACAATTGATTATTTATCCTGAAAAAGATTTATTAGATCGTAAACCCTTTGAATCTGAATATGATTTAGATAGATTAGACCCTTATTTTTATCTAGTTTGTGAAGAATATAGGATATATTTTGATGACTTAATATCTCGAAAAGTAAGCGATCAAGTATCTGAAAAAGAAGCTATTTCTAAAACTAATGACGTAATTGATTGTGTAAGCAAAGCTATAAAAAATATAAATGATGAAAACAATCTTTTAAAGATGTTAGGCAGGCCTAAATTAGAAATAAGATATTTCGGTGTAACGAAAGAAGAACTTTTAGCAAAAGAAATTCTCGTGAAATGAAGTAGATATTTTTGTCGTATTAAGGAAAACTAAAATTAACATAATGGGCGTTATGCGAAGTCAAAAATGGGAGCTTAAGCTCCCATTTTTATTGATGATTTTTTAATTCTTTCAGCATAGCATCCCGTAAAATTTCATTCATTCGTGTTTGATAACCTTTGCCTTGTGCTTTGAACCAAGCAAGTACATCAGCATCTAACCGAATTGAAGTTTGTTGCTTCACTGGGCGGTAAAATTGATTTTGGCGTACAGCACTGCTCCAATCGGTAATTTCAGGAATATCTGATAGATCTAGCTGATCATCAGGAACCGTGCCTTTAGCAAGCAAGCGTTGAATTTCAGCATCTTGCTTCTCACCAAATTTCTCATTCAGCTCTTTGCGTGAGTATCTAACCATGCTCATATTTGTTTCGCTCCGCTTTAGTCACTTGCCTTGCACTAATGATTCGTATGATTTCACAGTCATCTTCATCAAAAATGGTGTGAGCCACCAATAACATTAGTACGCCTTTAACTCGTCCAATGGTTTGCCAACGTTCTTCACCATCGGTATGTCTGTCTTGGATTGAGATCCGTAATGGATCTTCAAAAACAAGGCTTGCAGTTTCGAAAGAGATATCATGCTTTTTCTGATTCTTTCGATTCTTAGCCTCATCCCATTCAAAATACTGTTCCATAAAAAACATTCAAATTTGTATATACAATAATGTATCACAAAATTGTATAACTCAAGTTGAGAAGCGTAATTTTTAGTCAAATTTATTGGCAAGAACTATCAAAACTGCTCATAAAAAAGCCGACTTGTTTCCAAGTCGGCTTTTGAACATCATCGAGCAAATAATTTATATCATAAGTTTTTGATTTTTATATTTTTCAATTTGTGCATTTCGTATAACGCCCATTATGTTAAATTGAGGGGAATTTCAGCTATTCATTTCTAATTTTTTGATGATATAACAGTTCTCAATTTTACGATTATCCCCACAAAGATTTTCTAAGTCATCTAATTGTTTCTTGAAGGAGGTTAATTGCTTAATTCTATTATCTAATTCTTTTGTATGTTTTTTTATAAGGTTATTTACTTTAGTACAATTTTGATTAGGAGTTTCTAACTCCTCACATAGAGACTCTATATCTTTAATAGAGATACCTAAACTTCTACAATTTAATATAAAACTTAATTTATCTAATGAACGTAAGCATCCGGCTAACACAGCCTTACCAAGCGATCCTATAAGCCTTAATTTAGTTCCCACCTAAAAACAAGTGGGGACTTAATCCATGAACATGGATATATATTCAGCAACACCTCCTGTTGCTAAAAAACGCAGAACATACAGCAAAGAATTCAAACTCAGTATTGTCAATGCCTGTAAAAATCCTAATACCTCGATCGCTTCGGTCGCACTGCAACATAGTATTAATGCCAACCTTGTCAGTCGTTGGATCAGGATCTTCAGCCATCATGAGGGTGCCGTGCAGGATCCTACTCATGTGAATCCAGCATTTATTGCTTTGCCTTACACTGCTGCAATCAGCCAACCTATTGATGAGAGGATCACGTTGTGTATCACCGTGCCTCATACGAATAATGATATTCAGCTAAAATGGCAGACATCAGAAATACCTGCCTTGGCAGAATTACTCAAGGCACTTGCAACATGATCCGCATTGATGAAATCTGGTTGTCTACTCAGCCCATGGACATGCGTGCAGGTATGGATACGACCATGGCTCAGGTGGTGAGAGCCTTTGGCTACATCAAACCGCATTGTGCTTACCTGTTCTGTAATAAACGTGGCCATCGCATGAAAGTACTGGTACATGATGGACTGGGCATCTGGCTGTGTGCCCGGCGGCTGGAACAGGGCAAATTTCACTGGGCTCAAGTTCACCAAGGTGAAACCGTGGCCCTCAGCCCGGAACAGTTACAGGCACTGATCCAAGGTTTGCCCTGGCAGCGCATTGGACGACAGCAGGTGGTGACGATGCTTTAAACCAGGCTGTTCCATTCTGCTATTCTCCAAACGTTCTATTTCATTCTTCTCATGACCTCAGGCATACTGCGGTCATGAATACGCTGCCTGACTTAAGCCAACTGACCCATGAACAACTGCTGGAATTCACCAGACAGTTGGCGATGCAGCATCAGTCTCTAGCACAATCAAATCAAGAATTAGAAAAATCAAACCAGCAATTGGATGCCAAAGTTCAACATCTTGAAGTCACCAATCAGCAATTAGATTCTAAAGTTCAACATCTTTCTATTCTCAATCAAAAATACGAGCATGAACTCGCACTATTTAAACAGCACAAATTCGGCAGTAAAAACGAACATCTCACTGCAAAACAAATCCACCTGTGGGATGAAGCGGTTGAAGAAGATATTGCTGCGGTTGATCTAGAACTGGAACGGCTAAATGCAGATAAAACCGATGCAGCGACACAGAAAGCCAAAACCAATAAACCTAAACGTCGACCACTGCCAGATCATCTACACACCATCCGTATTGAGCATGAACCTGCATCAACCCAATGCGCTTGTGGCTGCCAACTCCGTCGTATCGGCGAAGATGTCAGTGAAAAACTGCATTTCAGACCGGCACAGTTCTATAAGGAACAGCATGTGCGTGGTAAATGGGTCTGTGATCAGTGTGACACCCTGACTCAGCAAGCGATGCCCGCCTATGTGATTGATAAAGGCATTGCTTCACCTGAACTGCTCAGCCATGTTTTGGTATCGAAATATGCCGATCATTTGCCGCTGTACCGTCAACGTCTGATCTATCAGCGGGCGGGAATCGAACTTTCTAGATCAACTTTATCTGACTGGATAGGTCGCTGCGGTGTAGAACTGGAACCTCTAGCCAATGCCTTAAAAGAGGTGGTACTACAACAGCAGGTGCTGCATGCAGATGAAACACCGGTCACCATCATGCGGATGGGTGAGAATGATAAAAAACCGAAGAAAGGTTATGTCTGGGCCTATGCCACTACACAGTACAATCCAGTTCAGGCGGTGATCTATGACTTTCAGGATAGTCGTTCAGGCCAGCATGCTGCAGAGTTCTTGAAAGGCTGGCAGGGTTATCTAGTCTGTGATGATTACAGTGGTTATAAAGCACGCTTTAAATCAGGCCAGGTCATTGAGGTGGGCTGCATGGCCCATGCACGTCGTAAATTCCATGAACTGCATGTAACTGGGAAAAGTCAGGTCGCTGAACAGGCATTAGTGCTGATTCAGAAACTGTATGCGATAGAAGCAGAGCTCAGGAAAAAGACCGATGGTACAGCGGAAGACCGCCGCGAATACCGACAACAGCATAGTCAACCAGTGATGCAACAACTATATGAATGGCTCAACCAACATCATCTGACAGTGCCATCGAGTTCTCCCACCGCCAAGGCCATCAATTACACTCTGAAGCGTTGGCCAGCTTTAAGCCGCTATCTGGATGATGGCAATCTACCTATTTGCAATAATTGGGTCGAGAATCAGATGCGTCCCTGGGCGTTGGGGCGCAAGAACTGGCTGTTTGCAGGTTCGCTGCGCAGTGGTCAGCGAGCGGCAAACATCATGACGTTAATCCAGTCAGCAAAGCTGAATGGCTTGGATCCGTATGCCTATTTAAGTGATGTGCTGAAAAGGCTGCCGACACATAAAGTGACCCAGATTGAAGAGTTACTGCCACACTGCTGGAAACCTAAATCGAATTAAAATTGGTATGGGATTCAGCGGACGCTTACGTATATTGAACGTTATAATCGGACTATACGTTATAGCTGGCTAAGCAAGCATCTATTTGACACACTGGAAGAAGTACAAGATTATGCAACAAACTGGTTGTGGCATTACAACCATGAAAGACCACATCAAGCTAACAAAGGAAAGCCACCTCTAAGGGCTGCTTAACCTCTACTTTTAACTTCGGTTATTTATGGGAGGATTACCATAACTTAAAGCAGAATAGGGAGGCTTTAAGGATGTAAATAAGATATGTGAAGGAATTTCTTTTCGGATTTCATTTATATAGATTTGAAGAATTCTGTAGTCTCGTTCCTGCAGTTTAATTACTCGGTACGAATATTCATTTTTGATTTTTGGCTTTTTTGATCGATCATCGAACTCATCATCTGTATTTGTAATAATTAAACTAAAACTATGATTCTGAATTGATTTTTTAATAGAGTTGGTTGTTAGTAGCATAAGCTCACCAATTCTAAGACCATAGTTGAGCATGAGATGTATGATCAGAAAGTTTCTGAGTTGTACATTTTTAGATCTAAAAGGATTTAATTCATTGTATTTATTAGAGTTACTTGGTGAAATGACTGAATACAATCCTTTAATCATTTCCTGATTCATGCTCTTAAAATTATGATTTATCTCACTTTTAATTGTCTTATTGGCTTTTGAAAAATTATTTATAATTTTTTTCTTTATTGTCATATATTTATTCAAGTTTTCTTTAATTTTTTGAATTTCCTTCAACGTAAGTTGTGGCTGTGATTGCATGCTTAAGTATTCATTAATCAAGAAGTTGTAAAACTTTAAGAAGGATCTAACTCTATGACCAATTGTTGTGTAATTAATATGTTCTGAATTGCTTAGCCGTATAAGATTACTTTCAAGTTTTTTATTATTTTCTAAGTAAACAATGAAATTATCAATTTCACATTGAATGATCTCAAAATTATAGGATGTCGAATAGAACGACTCACAAAAGGACGTGGCAAACTTTTCAAACCAAAATTCATACCAAAATTTTATTGCGATTAAATCTGCATGCTGCGTAGAGATACTTTGAAATCTAAGAAATTTCATGGTGTACAGCATAGGGTACATACATGGACAGAATGAATCTAAATCAAATAAAAGAATAATTTGATTTTCGTTTGAGACTTTCTTTTCTAAATGAATTGTTTTTAAAGCAAACATAGTAAAGTTTATGAATTATTCTTAAGGTCAACATATCATATTTTATGATTGAAATAGAAATTAGTTAAGTTATTGAATCTTAGTTCAAGAAAGAAAAATATGAAGTTATTGTTAGGTGTATCGGAATTGTCATAATTAAAATTCTCAAAGGAGTAGAAAAGGCACTACCCCACAATTTTTTTCTCTCAAAATGTCATTCACTGTCATTTTTTAGTGGCAAGTACCAGGTGCAATTCTTTTTACGGTGTATTACACCGTAGATGTTTTGAGTGAGCTTAGCTGGCACCGTAAAAGTTTTGATCGACAAAATATCCAAAGTCAACTGGACTGTTAATCCATTTGCTAAACAAAACGTGAAACAGCAAATTATTGTAGTCTATATATTTTTCATAATTGTTCACGATACCTAAGTTCAGCAAGTTTTTTTCAAACTCAATGCGTTCAATGGGTTCTGATTTCACAAATGCATGGATGGATGCTTTGATTGTGGGAGGAAAATAAAGTGTCATCCTAACTACAGGACCCTGCAACGTAGCAATTCCTGTAAAAATCCATTTAAAACAATGACTTATTTCAATTCTGCCATCTGCAAGCGTTTTGTGGGGATGGAGGCCGGAATCATTAAAGTATCATCCTAATTTTCGCTCAACCTTGGAAAATGCTGAGAATCGTAAAAATAAAGTTTCATCCTTTCCGCTACTAGTTCAAGGCTTTCTTCCGGCCGCCGGCAACAACGCTGCTTGGCTGAGGCGATCCACTTGCGCTACCGCTCACTGATCAGATCGAACTTGAACTCGACGAGCAGCCAACCATCAGGCCGAGCGTGATCGCCAAAAAAAACGGATCATGCGAAATCCTTCGTTGAGTTTGGCGCGGGTTTTAGCAAATCAGCTGGCCCGCGATCCGGTTGAGAGTGATCCGAAGCGGTCCTTGACGACCGGCACAAATCGGCCGATTCTGTTGAAAAAGTAGCTTTAGCGGCAGCCTGCCGATCAGGTGTGCCTGCTGTCGAAGTGGCTGCAAGCCACTTCAAGTTGCCTTCCGGCGTTTCACTGAGCGTCCTTGCTCAGGTTTAAGGGTTAATTTGAGGGTTTCTGCTCGTAGCAGGCATACCTATCCCGTCAGCGGTGGCCCTTGAGGCAAAAGCTTGGCCATGCGGCGCAGGTTCTGCACCATCGCAGCCAAGGTGAATTCGTCAGTGGCACCCGTTAGGCCACGCAGTCGTAAACGGTCGAGTTTCATGATCCGTTTGAGGTGGGCGAAAAGCATCTCCACCTTCTTTCGTTCGCAGCGAGAGACGAGGTACTCCGGTGTCTTGGCGATGCGTCGAGCCACGTCGCGGGCAGCCTCATGGATGCTGCGGACGATCTTCCGATTCGGCGTGTTGGGGCAGCATTTCGCTTTCAACGGGCAGGTGGCGCAGTCGGTTTGGCTGGAGCGGTAAATGACGGTTTTGGCCTTAGTTACCCGCGACCTTTGCTGGGTGAAGGCGCGCCATTCACTGCGTAGCGGTTTGCCGGCTGGGCAGCGATATTCATTGGCGTCCTGACTCCAGTGAAAGTCGTTACTGGAGAGGCTGTCGTCCTTGCGCTCGGTCTTGTCCCACACCGGCACATGCGGTTCGATGTCCTTTTCTTCGACCATCCAGGCCAGCATCGGGGCGGTGCCATAAGCGGTATCGCCGATAAGGCGTTCCGGTGTGAGATCGAACTGCGCCTCGACACGCTCGACCATCGTCCTAGTCGAATCGACTTCGGCGGTACGGTGCGCCGGGGTAGCTTCCACGTCCATGATCACACCGTGCTCAGTGTCGATCAGGTAATTCGTGGAGTAGGCAAAAAAGGCCGGGCCACCTGGCGCTGCTGTCCAACGGGACTGAGGATCAGTGAGCGAAATTTTCTTGGGAAGAGCCTCAGCCAGCGCCTCTTCATCAAGGGCTTCGAGGTACTCGCGCACTGCGCGGCTGCTGAGCTTTGGATCGTTCCAATCGACCTCATCTCCCGCCACCCCACGTTGCCGGCTGGCATCCGCCTTAATGATGCTGGCGTCGACGGCGAAACCTTCACCCTTGACTAGGCCGGCTGCCATGCAGCGCCGCAGCACCTCATTGAATAACCAGCGGAATAGATCGCTGTCACGAAAACGCCCATGGCGATTCTTCGAGAAGGTCGAGTGATTGGGGACTTCGTCTTCCAGACCCAACCGGCAGAACCAGCGATAGGCCAGGTTCAGGTGCACCTCTTCGCACAATCGCCGCTCGGAACGAATGCCATAGCAAGTAGCCGACGACCAGCATGCGCACCATCAACTCCGGGTCAATCGAGGGACGCCCGATGGGGCTATAGAAATCTGCCAGGTAGGCACGTAGATCACTGAGATCCAAGCACTGGTCGATGCTGCGCAGGAGATGTTGGGCCGGGACGTGATCTTCCAGATTGAACGAGTAGAACAGGCGCTGCTGTCCTCCCGGTAACTGTCCCATCATGCTGTTCGCCCCCACGCTCGCTGACAAAGCAATTTTGCCAACGGCATGGGGAGGCCGCTACTTTTTCAACAGAATCGGCCGCACACAGCCATTCGGCTCAACAGAACCCTGCCTTTACCCCACCAAACTCCGGAAACTCGCCCGGTAGTCCGTCGGCTTGAGATGCACATGTTGGCTGAGGTCGCCGGGTAGCGTGAACAGGCGCGGACCGTCCCGAAACTGGAACACGCGATACAGATGGAATTGATCGCCCGCCTCCTTGGAGAATTCGAGTTCGTTGTGGCTGACCAAGAAAGACGAGCCTACCCCGCCATTGGTGGTTTTCACCTCGATGAAGCGCTCATGGGCGTCCTCTTCGAACGACAGGATGTCGAACCCCGCACCGTCTCCCTGGGTGTCGGACACCCAATCCAGCCGCTGAAAAAGCTCTGGGTGGCCGAGCTCGGTCAGGCGTTGCTGTTCGTAGCCAATCACCCACTGCTCCCCTGCCCGGCCCAGCTTGCGGTTGGCTTCATCGCGAGCGGCATAATCGAACTTTCGCGGTAGGCGTTGCCGTAGAGATGCCGGGGTACGCACAAGCACTTCACGGGCGGGTGGTTCTACCAAAGCCGCTCGGTAGGTTTTGTCACCCGGAAGTTTTACCTCCTCCAGGGCATCGACAAGAGCGCCGACCGTCTGCTGATGTTCCAGAACGTAGGCGTGTACGGATTTACGCAGCAGCAGTTGGCTGTTGCCGCGTGGCTTGTAGCCGTTGATATAGGGCAGGCCCAGGGCATCGAGTACGGCGCTAATGTTCTGGTGCTTGAGCTCGACTGAAGACTTGCTGCGACCGTTCAGCAGTTGGCGCAGTGCCTGGTTGTGCTCGGACTTGTTGTACGGCTCCCCAGCCGCCTCGGCACGCAGCATGTCGAAATAGTCTTCGACCGTGGCCAGGACCTCTTCTTCGGACCAGTCTTCGCCGATGCGAATGATGCGAAACCCGAGCCGCGTCAGCGCCGGAACGACGGTCGCCTCGCCACCGGAGAAGCTGTCAGCAGTGAGCGGGCCCTGCTCGGGAAATTGCTTGCCGAAGGCCACACCGGCGATGGCCTTGGAATCGCAATCGGTGCCGGTCTTCGGATCACGTACCAGGAAGTCGCGGGACTTGCCGTAGCCGTGGCGCGCCAGGAATTTCGTGCGGCCCAGTTGCACGAACTCATCGATGGCAGCCTGCACGGCGGCGGGGCTTCGAAGCTGGGAGAGTTGAGACACAGGGTCCTTCCTTACTGTCATGGTGTGCCGGGAACCGCCGAGCCACGAGATTATGAGTAGCCCCTGAACAGAAACGTCACGATAAAAGCCGTGAACGCCACCAGGCCCATTAAATCCCTTGCGTATTTGCAGCCCGTGCTGTCCAAACCTGTACCAGGTCCGATCAACACGCTCCAACCATTGAGGTACGAAAACACCGCCTGACCGAACAAAAAATGCGTGATAGCCGCCGCAGCCATGACGCCGGAATCGTCAGACAGGCTGTAGCTGTTGACCATTGCCCTGTACGCCTGCATCTGAAATGGCTATTGCCCTGATGGGAGCCGGCTTTTCAGCCACCGACACCAGCGATGCCGTCAATATTCTTTACCCGATAACCATGACCGTACAAGCTAACAAGGCCTGGCAAGCCAGCGGACTTAAAAAGTCTTTTTTTCTACCATCCCACAAAAAAGTTCGTGGTGGAGAAAAGATAAGCTATGCAAGGCTTTAGGAGACGTGGTTTTTCAGGATGACGAAGAACGATTCGGCGCTAGGTGCAACATAGGTGCATCGCACGAGCGCTAGGAACGGCGAAAAAAGGCGGACGTGGCGAAATCGGTAGACGCAGCAGACTTTAAAATTGGAGTGCCCGCGGGGAAATCCGCGGAGTAGAACCGCTCAAAGTCGGGGAACGCTAACGGGCAATACCCTAAGCCAATCCCGAGCCAAGCCCCTTCGGGGGAAGGTGTAGAGACTGGACGGGCGGCGCCTAAAGCCTTCGGGCAATGGCGAAGGGACAGTCCAGACCACGAACGTCATCAGACGGCGGCGAAAGTCGAGGTGGTACGAAAATCTGCTTCTCTGTGAGAGTACGGGTTCGAGTCCCGTCGTCCGCACCACAAAGCCAAACATCCCTGCGATGATCGACCTCTGGGCGTTTGGTCGTGAGCCCGCCACCCTCGCGCTACGCTTTGCGCAGGCGTCGAAGGCGATCAGGTGCGCCCATCGATTCCGTCGAGCACCATCGCTGCGAGTTCATCGCTGGTGTGTGCACCACTATCGAGAACACGGGTTGTGCATGGAAGCCGTTCCCTTGCGGCCAAGCATCGGGCGACATTCGCTAATCGCCACTCTCGAATCTCCGCATTTCGATTCGGGTCAGGATGCATGGTCTGGTTCGCGATCCGGTGACGCAATAGGTCCTCGTTGAGCGTCAGAAAGATGTGCAGCAGCTGATCGTCGATCCGCCTTACCCCGTCGAGTATCTCAGTCAGATAGTCCGGGTGCACGAGCGTCATTGGGATGATGATGTCCTGCGAGTAATTCCTTCGAATCTCCCTGACCGCCGCGATCGTAAGTCCCCTCCACAAGGGGAGATCCTGATAGTCTCCGCTCGCTGGCATGGGGACCGTTTCTTTCACCACGAACCCGATTTCCTCGGGGTCAAAGATCAGCGATTTGGAACGCCGATCGCGCAGCCGCTTAGCGAGCGTCGTCTTTCCGGCGCCGAAAGGTCCGTTGATCCAGATTATCATTGTCGACGGCCTCTAACCTGAAGGCTCGCAAGAGCGCTCGACGGCCTCGTGCGGAGGCACGATCGGAGTGGTTCCGAAATGCTTCTCAAGATAGGTGACGCCGAACGTCACGATGTCCTGCGCGTCGAACAGGTAGCACTGAGCAAAGCCCACGACACCTTCTCGATGGCGACCGAGCTTCACGTAAGCATTTGCTATAGTTTCAACCGCATCCGGCTTTCCTTCGATAGCAAAGCAATCGAGAATGCCGTTTGAATCGTAATCCGATGCCGTTTTCCAGGCGACTTCACCGTCTCTTCCAAGCATCGGCATCTCATACGTCACCCACCGTTTGTTGGGGATATCGGCAACCGCCTCGGCGTAGTGCAATGCGGTAACGGAGTTTAGCGGCGCACCCAACAGCAGGGCCTTCCCGCCAAGGCGAACGAACCGCTCGACGGGCGATCCTTCCCCCAAGGCGTGACCGAGTTCGTGAGGCTCCGTCAGCGTTTCAGCCAGCGGACCAACCGCGACCATCGATGCATCGGGGTGCGCGCTGCGCCGCGCGCCGGGGGCTTGAACCAGAAATTGATTCAGCAGGCCGAACCCACGGTAAGTCCCGGCTGTTGCGGGATCGAACGGCAGCCAGGTACGGCGGGCTTCGTCATCCAGCCGAGCGCCATTCAGAGTCTCCTCGTAGGGTGATCGGTCCCACGACGCGTATCCCATCACAGTGCCAGTCGGCCCAACCGCGGAGCGTAACGCGGCAACGACCGTCTCCGCTCCTCCTTCGACCGGACCAATCGCTTTAAGTGAGGCATGCACCATCAAGAGGTCACCGGTTTGGACTCCGAGTTTTTGAAGCGCCTCCGTTATTGCCTTCCGCGTATGCATCGCGATATCTCCTCTAAACTGCAAAACACTATACCTATCGAGATATCACTCTACTATACCTATCGAGATATATAGAGGTGGTCCCACTTGTTTGAACAACTAAAAGCGTATTTATAAGTGATATTCCGCTCTAGTTAAGCCACCTTGTTTTGTTGGGGTAGCTGATCATAGTAAAACTCATTTGGTGTCATTTTGTCTA
>NZ_VPAW01000003.1:0-75254 GCF_013419055.1 Acinetobacter sp. YH12108
CTTCAGAGACATTTGAAGTGTTGGATGCAGCGATCAAGGTAGCTGATGAGGCACTAGACCCAGCAGCAACTACGCCATTAACAGATGCTTCTGTGAAGGAACTGATTGATCAGTTGAATGCTGCGCTGGATCAGCTGGAGACCACTCCTGTAGAGTCGAATGAAGCGGTAATAGAATTATTAAAGTCTATTGCAATTGCAGAATCATTATTACCTGCTCTGGACGGTCAGGAAAAAAATGATCTTGAAACTGCGATTGATGCAGCGAAGACAGCAACTGTAGAAAATGCGGTTGAAGCGAAAACGACATTGGATAATGCTGTTGCTGTAATAAAAGCAGCTGAAGCAGAAGAAAATGCAGCTGAAGCGAAGTTGGATCAGTCGATTGCGGTGGCGGAATCTGTAATGGCAGGCTTACCGGAAGGTGAAGCTAAAACAGCACTTCAAACTGCGATTGAAATAGCGAAAGAAGTTAAAGATCCTGCGTCAAGCGAAGGTGATTTCAATACTGCGAAAACTGACCTGGATGCTGCGGTTAGTGCGGCTCAGACAGGCACAGGTGTTACACCAGAGCAAGAAGCAACTATTTCGACTTTTGCTGCAATTGCGATTAATGCCGAAGCTAAATCAAATAGTTACAACCAATCAGGAACAGCAGTTACAGAACTCACAGATGTTGGTGGTAATGTGGTGGGGCTTGGAGCAGGTAACGTTATTACTGCTGATGTTATCCAAGGAAATGCCGGTATTAGTTTCTATGTTGAAGCCAATCAGGAATTATCATTTGATTATGTTGCAAAATTAAATGGTGTGGCTTCAGGCACTAAAATTAATGTCATGCTTCTACGTGAAGAGTCAGTGAATGGCCAAACTATCTGGACTTCTGAAATTATAGGCTCAGGGACTGCGGGATCATTCTTGTTCATTCCAATCAATAATTTGAATCTTCATGTAAGTGATTTGCCTGCGGGTAAATATAAAATTATTGCAACAACTAGTGAGGGATTAAATTTACTTTCAGGTTTAACAGCCACTATGAGTAACTTTAAACTTAAAGATTATAATGATTCATCATCTTTAACTCTGGATTCTTATAGTCAGCAGGGTAATATTTTTGATCAGGCTGGTGTAGATGTCACAACATCACTTACACAGATTAGAGTCAAGACAGAGTCTGGTGTTAATATGGTTGATTTTTCAGGACAACCAACTTTAACAATTGATACAGATTATGGTGTATTAACAGTCGATACTTCTGGTAATTATGTTTATAAGCCTAATGCTAGTCTTGCTAATATTGGTAAATCTGAATCTTTTGATTTGGTTTATAAAATCGATGGTATTGATAAATTAATCAGTTTAAATATAGGAATTCAAAGTCCAAATATGGAAACTGATTTTACTGAAGGTACAATTATCAGTGGTTTTAATGCTCAAAATGATGTTAATTCAATTAAAATGGCCTTAAAACAAGCCAACGATAATATAAGTCTTTTTAATGCTCAGTTAAAACTCAATAATGATTTGGTTAAGAGTCAAGATTTGAAAAATGATGAGAAGGTTTATGAGTTTTATAAAGTTGCTTCCTCAGCAACACTTGAGTTTACCTTGAGTGGGAAAGATAGATTATTTACTTTTTATGCTGAAGAAAACTCAACTGTTAGTCAAAAATGGGATCTTTATAAAGATGGCATTAAAATCCAATCTGGAACTATAGATTCGACAAATACTTCCCTAACGAATGGAACTCTTGTTTTAGAAAACTTAAATGAGGGGGAATATCGTTTGGTATTATCTAATGGAGGTACGTCAGCTGGTCTTAAAAATATTACTATTATTAGTACAGATTTATATACCTATGAGTTAGACTCTACTAGAAATGAAACGATAGAAGGTAATATTTTAAGCAATGATTCATATAACCAAAGTTTTTACAAGCTATATGTTTCAACCGACTCAGGAGTGACTACTTATCAACAAGTCACCTCTATTATGGGGGTGAATGATGGTTTTGTTGTTAATGGTGAATATGGTCGCTTAACGATTTGGAGTAATGGACATTATAAATATGAGCTTTACTCTACCAATTCAGCCGATGTGTTAGGTAATTTGGATACATTTATCTATCGAATTGAATCTTTAAATGGTGATATTCGAGAAGCCACCTTAGATATTAAAATATCTTCATATCAAAGTATTTCTGATCAAGATAGTTATTCAGATATATTAATAACTGGTTCAATTGGTTCTGATATTATTATTGGTAATGAATTCAATAATATTATTGAAGGGAAGGGTGGTAATGATTTGCTAGTCTATTCAGTATTGGATAATGCTTCTAATACTGGTGGAAATGGTCATGATATCTGGACTGATTTTGATTATAATGTTTCTGCTTCTGATGGTGGGGATGCAATTAATATCTCAGAATTGCTTGTTGGATTTAACAAAGATGTTAGTGATATTAAAGAGTTTGTATCCGTGAGTTATGATGAAGTTAAGAAAGAAGCAGTAATTTCAATCGATCGTGATGGTACATCTGGTGAAACTTATCAGAGTGCGAAGTTATTAACTCTAACAAACCAAACTCAAGCAGTAACATTGGATGAATTGTTAAATAATCACCAAATTATTTTCTAATCAAAATTTAGAAAATTGTTTTAAAAAATCCTCAGCTTTGGCTGGGGATTTTTTTTATAAGTAAAGTTATAAAAACTTTTCTTAAAACTTTATGAAAAATAATGCTTAGGTTAAGATGAGCCATCATTTGTAAAAGCATTCTAGAAGACCTATGCAACCATTTGTTCTATATAACTCAGAGCAACGTAAAAAAGTAGAATTTGTACCTCGTAAAGAAGGTCAGATTGATCTGTATGTCTGTGGGATGACGGTCTATGACTACTGTCATATTGGACATGCACGTACCGTGGTTGCATTTGACTATATTATCCGTTTCCTGCGCAGTCAGGGCTGGAAAGTAAAATATGTCCGTAATATCACTGACATTGACGATAAGATTATTAAACGTGCCAATGAAAATGGGGAAAGCATTTCATCACTCACCAGTCGTTTTATTGATGCGATGAATGAAGACTTTGCCAAACTGGGCTGTCTTGCACCGGATGAAGCACCAAAAGCCACCGATTACATCAATCAAATGCAAAACATGATTGGTACGCTAGTGGAAAAAGGGACTGCATATCCGGCAAATAATGGCGATGTTTATTTCGAAGTTGAAAAATTTGCCAAATACGGCCGCCTTTCAGGCCGTAAACTGGAAGATATGCAGGCAGGGGCTTCTGAACGTGTAGACGTCGAAGTTGAGAAAAAACACCCATTCGATTTTGTGTTGTGGAAACATGCCAAAGAAAATGAACCTTCCTGGGCTTCACCATGGGGCAATGGTCGTCCAGGATGGCATATTGAATGTTCTGCGATGTCAACTTGCTGCCTCGGCAACCATTTTGATATTCATGGTGGTGGTGCTGACTTAAGCTTCCCGCATCATGAAAACGAGATTGCACAATCTGAAGCAGCGACAGGTGAGCAGTATGTGAACTACTGGATGCATGCCGGCTTCATCAATGTTGATGGTGAAAAGATGTCGAAGTCTTTGGGTAACTTCTTTACCATCCGTGATGTGATTGAAAAATTCCATCCGGAAGTGGTGCGTTACTTTATTGTGTCTTCACACTACCGCAGCCCAGTGAACTATTCTGATGTGGCCTTAAAAGAAGCGAAAAATACGCTGATGCGTTTCTATCATTCTTTCAAAGCTTATCAGGCAGTATATGGCGAACAACTGGTTGAAACTCTGGATCAAAGCTTTGTTGAGCGTTTCAATACAGCCATGTGTGATGACTTTAATACACCAGAAGCCATTGCTGTATTGTTTGAACTGAATAAAGAGCTGAATCGTGCAGTAAAAGATCAGAATCAGGAACAGGCTGCTGTTTATTATTCTACTCTGCGCCATCTCACCAATATTCTGGGTCTGGTACAGCACAATGTCGACGAATTCTTAAAGTCTGATATTGGTCAGGAAGCTTTAGGCTTGTCTGAAGAGCAGATTGAAGATCTGATCCAGCAACGTAAAGATGCCAAAAAAGAGAAAAACTTTGCTCGTGCCGATGAAATCCGCCAGTCTTTATTAGACCAAGGAGTGGTGCTGGAAGATACCCGTCAAGGAACTGTATGGCGTCGTGCTGATTAATTCGACAGTTGAATCAATAGAGAGTTGACAGTTAGCAGAAACTCTCTATAATTCACTCCCATATTGCGGGAATAGCTCAGTTGGTAGAGCACAACCTTGCCAAGGTTGGGGTCGCGAGTTCGAGTCTCGTTTCCCGCTCCAAAATTCAAAAAACCCTGATCGAAAGATTGGGGTTTTTTATTGCCTACGCAAAATAAAAAGGAAAATCAGAACTGATTAACATAATGAAATTCTGAATAATGAAGAGCTTTTGGTCAGGGAAATTTCTAAACATTCTGTTTAAGTTTTATGAAAAGCTCTACATTTTGAAACCTGACATTTGCATAGATATGATAAAATTGCGAAAATTATTTTTTGCTAGACTGAGTCAACTCTATATAGAGTTAAGGTAAACCTACTTTGAACCCACCAAATATGCCAAATCAAATAGACTTCCAGAAAGTTGCACTTGAAACCTTGCGTATCGAAGAACAAGCATTACAGATTTTAGCCACGCAGATTGATGAGCGTTTTAGTCAGGCATGTGAAATTATCCTACAGTGCAAAGGTCGTCTGGTGATTACCGGGATGGGGAAATCCGGGCATATTGGCCGTAAGATGGCGGCAACTTTTGCATCTACGGGTACGCCTTCATTCTTCATGCACCCGGGCGAGGCAGGGCATGGTGATCTTGGGATGCTGGTACCGGGTGATGTACTGATTGCCATTTCAAACTCAGGCAAAAGCGATGAAATCATGATGCTGATGCCTCTGATCAAGCGTCTGGAAATTCCCTTAATTACCATTAGTGGGGATGCCAAAGGCCCAATGCCACAAAATGCTGATGTGGCTTTAACTCTAGGTCATCTTCAGGAAGCCTGTCCACTTGGCCTGGCACCGACTTCGAGTACAACAGCAACTTTAGCGCTGGGTGATGCACTGGCTGTCGCTCTTTTAGATGCACGAGGTTTTACTGCTGACGATTTTGCCTTGTCACATCCAGCGGGTGCCTTGGGTAAACGCTTATTGCTGCATGTAAAACATCTCATGCATACAGGTTCAGAATTGCCAAAAGTGTCACCAGATACACCGATGAATCAAGTTTTATACGAGATTTCAAATAAACGCCTAGGTTTAACCACAATTGTGGATCAAAATGACCTTCTGCTGGGTATTTTCACTGATGGTGACTTGCGCCGACTGATCGACAAACAGCAAGGTTTTGATGTTAATTTACCGATTCAGGAAGTGATGACCAAAAATCCGCTGACGATTTCTCAGGAAGCACGTGCTGTCGTTGCACTGGAAAAAATGAACGAACGTAAAATTAATCAATTTGTAGTGGTTGATGATGCCAATAAAGTTATTGGTGTAATTAGTATGCATGACCTGATTCAGGCTGGGGTAAATTAATAAATGGCATCTTATGTATTATTAGAGCAGGCACGTCATATTGAGGCACTGGTACTTGATGTAGATGGTATTTTAAGCGACGGTTTTGTCACCTTGACCAATACGGGCGATGAGATCAAGTCTTTTGATATCCGTGATGGTCTGGGTATGAAACTGGTACAGCAAGCCGGAATCAAAGTGATCATTATCACTGGGCGTCAAAGCAATATCGTACAGAAACGTATGTCGGATTTAGGTGTAGATCTGGTTTATCAGGGCCGCGAAGATAAAGGGACTGCTTTGCGTGAAGCGTGTACTCAGCTCAATATCGATCCTGAAGACTGTTTATACATGGGTGATGACTGGCCTGATCTGTCTGCCTTCGCGATTGCTGGCATGAAAGTGACTGTTCCAAACGGCCATGTTGAAGTACGTCGTCGTGCTGATCTGGTAACGCAGGCCTATGGTGGTCGTGGTGCGGTACGCGAGATTTGTGACATGTTACTGATGTCCAAAGGTAAGTACCAAGAGTTACTTGAAAAATATACTCGTGCGCCTTATTAATAAGTCATACATCCTGGATTAAGTACACCGCTTATGGACACTAGAGTTTTATATCTTACGGCTATTATCATTGCCGCAATAAGT
Source organism: Acinetobacter sp. YH12108 (assembly GCF_013419055.1). Taxonomy (NCBI): domain Bacteria; kingdom Pseudomonadati; phylum Pseudomonadota; class Gammaproteobacteria; order Moraxellales; family Moraxellaceae; genus Acinetobacter; species Acinetobacter sp. YH12108. The sequence goes on from NZ_VPAW01000003.1 coordinate 6,232, forward strand.
GGTGGTTATTACTATTACAGCGGTAAAGGCAACAAGTTGCAGACTGATTCTGCACGTAGCATGACCTATTCTGCGAATAATATTAACTTAACCCAAACTGATGAAAAGGGCATGTTATCTGTTCGTGCCCAGGTCGACCAGCTTGAACAAAACCTGCAGCTAGAGACTTCGAGTCTTAAAAATCTGCAGGCAACGACCTATAAAGACGGTCAGGTTGATGCGACATTCTTTGCCAAACAGGGCAACGGTTATGATGACAATACAAAAGTTGTACTTTCTCAAGAAGTGCTGGCGACCAAGATCATGCAAAATGGAAAAATGCAGTTCCGCACCGAGGAGCTGACGGCTTTTCCGAAAACACGTGAAATTGAAACCGATAAAACTGTCATTGTTGAATCTCCACAGGCTGAATTTATCAGTCAGGGCCTGAAAGCCAATCTTAATGATGGTCAATACGAATTCTTTAATATTCGAGGAAAGTATGAACCAAATTCCTAGAGCTAAAATGATGAAAACTTTCCTTAAGCGCGCTGCGTTGTTAAGTCTGGTTGCATTGGGTTCAGCCACTGCGTTTGCATTGCCATCTGACCGTAATCAGCCGATTACCTTATTAGCTGACCGTGCGACTTTTAATGAGCGTACTGGAGTCACGACTTATTCAGGTAATGTCATCATTGAACAGGGCACCATGAAATTGCAAGCCAATTCAATTGTGGCGAATCTGAATAATAAAAAACAGATCAGTCTGATTACGGCAACAGGTAGCCCGGCTCAATTTCAGCAGAAAGTTGATCCTGCCAAAGGTTTGGCCAAAGGTCAGGCACAGAAAATAGTCTATAATGCGGAAACCGGGATTATTACCCTATCTGGAAATGCCTACTTGCAGCAAGATGGCGCTAGTATCCGTGGTAATACACTGAAATACAGCATGAATAAAGGCGATATTGAAGCAACAGGTACACCAAATAAAACCGGTTCAGCAGCAGGTCGTGTACAAATCGTGATTCCGCCTTCATCTTCGAAATCCTTTCCGGGAGCACGTGATTAATGGCACAGACGCATCAGGTTCAAACTTTAACCATTAAGCATCTGGCGAAAAATTATAGTAAACGCTGGGTAGTCAAGGACGTTTCCTTCAGTATGGAAAGTGGGCAGATTGTTGGGCTTTTAGGGCCTAATGGTGCAGGTAAAACTACCAGTTTCTATATGGTGGTGGGTCTGGTGCGTATGGACAAGGGTGAGATCCATCTGGATGATCTCGATTTATCTGACTTGGCAATGCATGAACGTGCGCGTAAAGGTATTGGCTATTTACCGCAGGAAGCTTCTATTTTTAGAAAACTAACCATTTCTGAAAATATTATGGCGATTCTGGAAACCCGTAAGGATTTAAGCAAAGCTCAGCGTCAACAACGTTTAGCCGAATTACTAGCAGACTTTAAAATTACCCATATTAAAGATTCATTGGGTATGAGCGTGTCGGGTGGTGAACGTCGTCGTGCTGAAATTGCCCGTGCATTGGCAGCTGACCCTAAATTCATGCTATTGGATGAACCTTTTGCCGGGGTTGACCCGATTTCAGTGGGTGATATTAAAGATATTATTACGACGCTGAAAGATCGTGGAATTGGTGTATTGATTACCGATCACAACGTTCGTGAAACTTTGGCTATCTGTGAACATGCCTATATTGTCAGCGAAGGTTCAGTCATTGCTGAAGGCACGGCACAAGAAATTCTGGCCAATGAAACGGTACGTAAAGTTTATCTGGGTGATGACTTTACTGTATAGAAAATTTTCATTATCAGAAAAACCCGCATTAAGACTTTAGTCGTCAAATGCGGGTTTTTTTTACTTAACTTAAGACGAAAAAGCTATCTTTTTGTATGATTTGATATATTGTTAGGCTAAAACACGAAACATTCATTATTATGCAATTTAGGGTGCAGCACTTAAAAAATGTTCAGGAGATAATAGATAAAAATAAGGGGATATGGATCATTCTTCTTTTACCTTTATCTGTGCCATTCGTACATGCAGAAAATTCACAGAATTATTTTAATAATATTAAAAGTGGGTTAGGAAAACTGATTGCTCCAGAGCCAACGCGATCAGCGCAGACGATTGATATTAGCTCACTGAGTCAGTACTCACTGGATACCTCAAAGGTGGCTGAACTGCCGCAGATTAGTCGGCCGCAGCAGGCACAATCTTCAATTCGACCTATAAATGCTGGTATTCCTGCAAAAATGAGTCTGATTGAGGCGGTTCATACTGCAGTTCAGCGTCGTCCGGAAATTGCCCAGAGTATTTCGTCTTTATCTGCACAGGCCGCCAATATTGATGTGGCCAAAGCAGCGTATTATCCGCAGTTATCTGGCGGTGTAGGTACCGGAGATTTGACCTCAGGTGAACGTGGACGTCAGGTGGTTTCTCTGAATGCAACCCAGATGCTATATGACTTTGGCAAGATTAAAACCAATGTCAGTGTTGAAGAGGCGAGATTGGCAGAAGAACAGGCAAGAGTATTGGTGAGTCTGGATCAGGTGGCACTGGAAGTAGCGGATGCCATCGTCAATATTAAGCGCTATCAGGAAATTACCAAGATTGCCGAGCAACAGATTCAGGGCATCGCACGGATTGCAGAAATTGCCAATTTACGTGCCCGTGCCGGGATTAGCACACAGGCCGATCCGGTTCAGGCGCAATCCAATCTGGAAGCTGCACAATCTAACCTGATCGTGCAACAAACCCAGTTAAGACAATATCAGCAACGTCTGCGAACTTTATTGGGATTTGATGCCTCTGCAATCCAATGGGAAATTCCAGATCGTATCGTGACCCAGGCTGATCTTTATCAGGATCCTGAATTTACCCAGATTCCAAGCATGATCTTGGCACATTCAGGGGTAGATGTAGCTCGATTGCAAAAAGATCAGGCACGTTTAAGCCGTTATCCGACCATTAATCTGAAAGGTAGCTTAAGTCAGGCGGTTAATGGTCGAAATCCGAATAATAATGAAGATGATGGCTTTTATAATTCAATCATGATTGAAGCCAGCAGTAATTTTTATCAGGGTGGCGCTGTTCGGTCTCAGGCACGTGCTGCCAGTTATGCCGAAGAAGCTGCACGCGCACAGGTCAATACTGTCTATCTGGATGTGCTGGATCAGGTTCGTTTAATCCGGGAACAGATCGAAAATAAACAAAGACAAATGGATGTCCTGGCTCAGCGCCGTGAAACCACGGTACGAACCAAAGAGCTATATCAAGAACAATATAAATTGGGCACTCGGACTGTAGTGGATTTGTTGAATGCAGAACAGGCGATTCACAGCGCAGCACAGGAAATTGAATCAGCGCGCTATGACATCTATTCGGCGATTGTGCAATACATTCAGGTGACAGGTCGTACACGGGATATTTACGCGCTTAACCGTATTTCTATTCAGGGGTTTGAAGTTCAGCCATGAGTACTATAATAAATTATCAGCCGTGGCTTCAGGCAGTTTTGAATATTGCCAAGCATTATCGGATTGAACCATCTGAGGAACGGATTCGTCTGCAACTGGACTGGAACCAGCATCATGACATTGATGAAATGCTCAGGATTGTTAGCCGTCAGATGGGATTGAATGTCCGTAAAAATAAATTTGATAGCAGTCTGCTGAATCCCTGGCGTTTGCCCTTATTGGTTGAATTTGATAGCGGAGATGTCGGTGTTATTGAACGTATTGACACACAAGGCAATGTCAGTGTACAACTGAGTGGAGATGCCGGTTTATCGCAAAGTTTTACCATCGAGCAGTTAGAGGCTGGTGCGAAGCATGTTTATATCCTGCGACCAGAGTCTTCTGTACCGGATGCGCGTGTCGACGAATATATCAAGCCCTTTGAGAAAAACTGGTTCTGGTCAATTGTATTGAAAGACTGGAAACGCTATATCGATGTGATGTTTGCCTCTTTAATCGCCAATATTCTGGCTTTGGCAACGATTGTCTTCTCGATGAACGTTTATGACCGTGTCATTCCTTCACAATCGATTCCTACTTTATGGGTGTTGGCCGGTGGTGTACTGATTGCAGCTATTTTCGAATTTATATTACGGGTATCCCGTATTTATCTTTCAGACATTATTGGTAAACGGGCTGACTTGAAAATATCTGACCGGGTATTTGGGCATTCCTTAAGAATTAAAAACAGTGAGCGTTCCAAATCGACCGGAACGTTTATTTCACAGATTCGTGAACTCGAAGGTGTGCGTGAACTGGTCACTTCCACTACCGTGACGGCAATTGCAGATTTACCATTCTTCTTCCTGTTCCTGGGAATCTTCTGGATTATTGGCGGCAACCTGTTCTGGGTCATGCTACTGGTAGTACCACTCATGATTCTTCCGGGAATTCTGGCGCAGAAAAAACTGGCCAAGTTGGCACAGTTAGGAATGCGTGAATCTGCAATCCGTAATGCTTTATTAGTGGAAGCCGTACAAGGGATTGAAGATATCAAGCTGTTAAGAGCTGAAACCCGCTTCCAGAACCAATGGAATCATATGAATGAAGTCTCTGCTGATGTCAGTATGCAACAACGTAAAATTGTTGGCTTAATGACAGCATGGACCCAAAAAATTCAGGGACTCACCTTTGCTATTGTGGTCTTGGTGGGTGCATTTGCAGTAATGGATGGTGAGATGACGACAGGTGCTTTAGTTGCCTGTTCGATTTTATCATCACGGATGCTGGCACCCATTTCACAAATCACTGGTGTCTTGGGGCGTTTACAACAAGCCAAAGTTGCTAAAGGCGGTCTGGATGAATTGATGAAAAAACCGGTGGATCAACCGGACTATTCACATCTGATTCACCGTCCTGTATTGGATGGTCATTATGAGCTGAGTGGCGTGGTATTCAAATACGGCGATGATGATCCCAAACCGAGTCTGGTCATTCCAAAACTGGAAATTAAGCCAGGTGAAAAAATTGCAATTCTGGGCCGTAACGGTGCAGGTAAATCGACGCTGTTACAACTGTTGTCGGGCATGCAAACCCCAGCACAGGGTAAGGTCAAACTGGATGGTATTGATCTGACTCTGATCGATCCTTCAGATGTACGCCGTGATATGGGCCTGCTCAATCAGAATTCACAACTCTTTTACGGTAGTATTCGTGAAAACCTGACTTTGGGTGCACCGCTCGCTACGGATCAACAGATTCTGGAAGCCTTACAAATCACTGGTGCACTTAACTTTGTTCAAGAGAAAAAAGAAGGTCTGGATCATATCATTCTGGAAGGTGGAGTGGGCTTCTCGGGTGGACAGCGTCAAGCCTTATTACTCGCACGACTCCTGATCCGCCAGCCTAAAATTTTGTTGTTAGATGAGCCAACTGCAGCGATTGATGATGTTTCAGAAAAGCAGTTAATTGATCATCTGAAAGGGTATCTGTCCCATCGTACACTGGTAGTGGCAACGCATCGTCGCGCCGTACTGGAGTTAGTTGACCGTATTCTCGTGGTCAATGATGGCAAAATTGTCATGGATGGTCCACGAGACCAAATATTAAATCAGTCACAGGTAGGAACTAAACGGGTCGTGGGAGCAAGCGCATGAGTGAACCACAAACATTAACGCGTTCAAACAAAGTGAGCTTTCAGGAACCGCCATTACCTAAATCTAGTCTGATTATCTGGATTGTGGGCATTGGCTTGTTAATTCTATTGACATGGGCCTGGCTATTTAAACTGGAAGAGGTCTCGACCGGTACGGGTAAAGTCATTCCATCTTCCAAAGAACAGGTGATTCAGTCTCTGGAGGGCGGCATTCTAACCAAGTTAAATGTTAAAGAAGGCGAGATTGTAGAACGTGGCCAAGTCTTGGCTCAGCTTGATCCAACCCGCTTTGAATCAAATGTCGGTGAATCAGAATCCTTACTAATCGCTTCACGTGCGACTTCCGCCCGTTTACGTGCAGAAGTGAGTGGTACGCCATTGTCTTTCCCTGAAGAAGTGCTGAAATATCCGAAACTGGTTAAAGAAGAAACCGCACTGTATCAGTCACGTCGTGCCAATCTGGAAGAATCTCTTGCCGGCTTGCAACAGGCATTGGTACTGGTACAACAGGAACTGGAAATGACCGCGCCATTGGTGGCTAAAGGGGCAGCCAGTGAAGTTGAAGTTTTACGGTTGAAGCGAGAAGCCAATGACCTGCGTAACCAGATGAATGATATTCGTAACCAGTACTATGTTAAAGCACGGGAAGAACTTTCCAAAGCCAATACTGATGTGGAAACCCAGCAACAGGTGGTACGCGGCAAGTCAGATACCTTGAACCGGACCATTTTTAAATCCCCAGTTCGTGGCGTGGTCAAAGAAATTGATGTCATGACTTTGGGTGGCGTGGTTCCGCAAAATGGCAAGCTGATGACCATCGTGCCTCTGGACGAGAAATTACTTGTTGAAGCCCGAATTTCACCACGTGATATTGCTTTTATCCGTCCTGATCAGGAAGCACTGGTGAAGATTACTGCCTATGATTACTCGATTTATGGCGGTCTAAAAGGTAAAGTGACCGTGATTTCGCCAGATACCTTGCGGGATGAAGTCAAACAGGATCAGTTCTACTATCGTGTGTATATCCGTACCGATAGTGACAAATTGAGAAATGCCGCCGGGCAGGAGTTTAATATCACACCAGGTATGGTGGCCTCTGTTGACATTCGTACCGGCGCAAAAACGGTAATGGACTATCTGATCAAGCCATTCAACAAGGCTAAAGAAGCATTGCGTGAACGTTAAATTTAAAAGTAATTAATAAAATTAAATTGAATCAAGCCTCTCGTATAGAGAGGCTTTTTCTTTGCCACCTCAAAACAGGTATACTGCACAGGTGAAATTTGAATGCCTGAAGTTATGCCATTTACCATTGCCAGCCTTGTCAGTTTTGAGGAAGACATCAAAAAAAGCCGATTTCAGGCCTTTGCCACACCTGTAGAAAATGAGCAGGATGTGAAGGATTTTCTGGAGGCCTATCGTGATCCGACCACCACTCATCAATGCTGGGCCTGGAAAATCGGTCATCATGTACGCTTTAATGATGATGGTGAGCCATCGGGTACCGCCGGCCGGCCGATCCTCGCGACTATTGAAGGCAATGAGCTAACCAATGTACTGGTACTGGTGAATCGATGGTATGGCGGTATTAAACTAGGCACCGGCGGTCTGGTCCGTGCCTATGGGGGCTGTGCTGGACAATGTTTGTTATTAGCTGAAAAAATTAAGCTGATTGAAAAGAAAAAGGTCGAATTTGCCTGCCAGTTTAATGAGTGGGCGATTTTTCAGTATGAGCTGAATCAGCAGCAGATTGATTATCAGGAAGAATATATGGCTGAAGGTGTACAGGTTCAGGCACAATTTCAGAAACATCAGATTGAGCCTTTTGCTCTGAAGATTCAGGATGTTACTCGCGGACGTGAACAATTAAAAATCATAGAAGAAGCCACAGATGACTGAACCAGATCCATTACTGAAATATCGTGAGCAGCATAAACACCGCCTGAATTATATGCCTTGGCTATATTGGTCCTTAAAACCCAAGAATCGTGGTTGGGCTGAAGCTTGGCAGAAAGAATATCAGACCTATCTGATGGAGATGGAAACAGTCGAAATTGGCGAAAACTGTTTTATTTCGCCGTTGGCGCATATCTTTGCTGAGCCGGGTCGTAAAATTAGTATCGGAGATAATACCTTTATTGCGGCAGATTGTACGCTACATGGTCCTCTGGAGATTGGTAACGAAGTCGCCATTAATCATCACTGTATTCTGGATGGTGGTCGGGTGGGCATTAAACTGCATGACCAGGTACGTATCGCAGCTTATTGTCATCTTTATGCCTTTGATCATGGGATGGAACTGGAGCAGCCAATTTATCAGCAGCCAGTCAGGTCTAAAGGGATTGAGATTGGTCGGGATGTCTGGCTAGGTGCTCATGTCGGCATTAAAGATGGGGTGAAAATTGCCGATCAGGCGATTATAGGGATGAATAGCATGGTCACGAAGGATATTGAAGCGCGTGCAATTGTCGCCGGAAATCCGGCAAAATTGATTCGATATCGGGATTAAAATAGTAAAAAAGGTGCTTGTAAAAAGGATTTATATCAAGCGCTTAATATTAGGTAAAGGTCTTATCACATCACATAAAAGTTAACATATTTCAATTCAAGCCTTACAGATTTCAGTGCACATTTACTAATGCTTGTGCTAAGTTAAAAATAACTAAGAAATTTTTATTATAAAAGAGAGGCTGAACATGAAACGTGTCATTGCCTGCATAGACTCCTCACCATGCACGAACGCACTTGCAGATGCGGCTGCATGGATTGCCAAACAGACCGGCCGTGAACTGGTTTTATTACAGGTTCTGGATTATTACCCGGCCAGTTATCATCTTGGGGAAATTAGCGGTGTGATTGGCTTTGAAAGCAATGCCATGTTGCTTAAAGAGCTGGCTGAGCTGGAGCAAAAGCAAAGTGAAATTGCGCTTAGTTATAGCAATAATCTGCTCCAGCATATTTCGGATCGTATCTTTAAAGATTATGGCATCCGCACCACCCATATTCAGGAAAAGGGTGATTTTCTGGAACAAAGTTTTCAGATTCTAAAACCTGATGATATTGCTGTAATCGGACTACTCGGTGAGCGTTCTGCCGAGAAAAACAAGCCAATCGGCACCAATGTAGAAAACTTTATCCGTGGTGCTAACTGTACAGTGATGACTGTAGGGGAACACTTCAGACCACCGACACGTTTTATCTTTGCTTATGAATATTCACCAACCTGTGTGAAGATGATGAAACGCATTGCAGAAAGTGATTTATTAAGACAATTACAATGTCATCTGCTTTATATCGGGGATCATGTGGAAATCCTGAATGAGCCTCTGCAATATTTGACAGAAGCAGGACTAGAGGTCGTTCCAGAATACCGCTATGGAGAAGTAGCTGAAAATATCCTGTCTTATCAGCAGGAACATGGGATTCAGTTAATTGTCTTGGGGGCATTCAGTCACAGCAAGATCCACCAGTTCTTCTTGGGCAGTATTGCGACAACGATTTTCCGAAATTCTAAAGTGCCATTATTGGTAGCGAAGTAGAAAGAGGGTGATAAAACCTACAGAAATGTATTTTTTGATAAATTGTTACAGCTTGAATTAAAAATAACCAGAGTTATCCTCATATATTGTGGATAACTCTGTGGTTACATTCTGTAAGATGATGTTATTTATCAGGAATACTTTATTGGCTGATTTTTGTTCTAGTCGTATTATTTGACAATTGCGAGTGCAAAACCATCATGTCCTTTACTGCCAACGGTCTGTAAAGCAGTACAAGATAAGATACGTGGATGATTTTCCAGCGCTTTAAACATGTCACGAATGCCTTCAATACTTGGTTTTTTATTATCCGGATTGATGATATCACCGGCACGAATCACATTGTCCAGGAAAATGATAGTACCGGAGTGAGAAAAGTTTAAGCTCAGCTCCAGATATTCAGGATAGCTTTGCTTATCGGCATCAATAAAAATAAAGTCAAAGGCTTCAGTATCTTGAGGCAGGGCACGAAGCACATCTGCAGCACGGCCACATTTCAGCTCAACTTTCTGTTTTAACTGTGCACGATCAATATTTTCCTGTCCCATCGCAGCATGTGTATCACGGCCTTCGATTGTCAGGATATAACCGTCTTCAGGGAGGGCACGAGCCAGCCACATGGTGCTATATGCAGCAAAGGTTCCTAGTTCCAGTACGCGCTTGCACTTATTCATCTGGATCAGCATTTGCAGCAGCATGCCCTGATTCGGCGCAACAGCCAGATGATCTGGAAAACCATGTGCAGCAGTATTTTCAAGAGTCTGATTCAGGATAGGATCTTCAGGAATTAAATGTGAATCAATGTAGCGGTCAATATCTGTCCACATTTGTTGCATAGTACTCGCACCTTTGTTGTGATGCGTGCATTTTAAACTTTTCCGGGCACAGCGCAATTTATTGTTCTATATTCGCTGATTTTTTAGGCTATACAAAGCCAAAAGCTGGCTTTGTATAGAAAATGAAATGACTTAGTAATTACACATTGATGAGCGACGGCTTAAATCCGGACCCCAAGTGCGATAACCTTGGGTATCAATATGGATTTGGCCAGAGGCATATAAACCGAGCCCCATATTCAGGCTTTGTCCATGCTGTAACCAAAACTGGCACAGTTTGAACTTGGTATTTTCAATTGCTGCATAATCCTGAGCCTGTGGGTACTCAGGTCCGATCCGAAAATCAATTGCCGAGTTAAACAGGTGACGTGAAGAATTGGCTCCACCGGCACACTGATTTAAAGGCAGGTCACGATAAACCGAAGTGACTTCAAAATCAGTCAGTACATTGGCAGCAACCAGATATTTGAAGACACGTAAAGTAGGCACCTGATTTGACCAGAGCTCACGGCTTGGAATCATATATTGCGATCGACCACATTTAGCCCAATCCCGTGCAGTACGCATCAGCTCAAAACTTGGAATAATATTTCCGACCCCTTGCTGGGCCAAAAAGTTTTCATATTCACGTACAAGAGACAGGTTATTTAGTGCCGATACCCAGTGAGTATAGACATAAGGAACCGGTTTAGGCTGTGGTTTATGGTTGTACTGGACTCGTTCTTCTGGGATGTAAATCCTTTTATCTGGAGTTACTTTACCAGACTGTTTTGTGGTGGTAGCACATCCTACAAAGACAAGCGGGATTATACAAACACTCAATAACCCCTTTATTAAATGCTTCATTGATAGCAATTCAGATATTTTAAAATAGCGCTATTTTAGTCCACTTTTACGGAGAAAATCAGGATAAATTGCAATGAAATGTGTGGATGGGGTATAAAAAAGACCAGTCTATGCTGGTCTTTTTTTAAGATTTGAAAAATTATTTTTCAAGATATTGTAATTTATCAGTTTTACCATTCCACTCTTCACGGTCAGCAGGTTGCTCACCAATTTGAGTGATATTTGGCCATTTTTGAGACAGTTCAGCATTTAGCTCGATAAAGACTTCTTGGCCTTCCGGTAATTCATCTTCAGAGAAAATTGCATTCGCAGGACATTCAGGCTCACATAACGCGCAGTCGATACACTCGTCCGGGTTAATCACAAGGAAGTTAGGACCTTCATAGAAACAGTCTACTGGGCAAACTTCAACACAGTCTTGATATTTACATTTAATACAATTTTCAGTGACAACGAAGGTCATGGCGACAGCTACCTAAAAAATATGGTTCTAATGACGAATACCGTATTTTAGGCAAAAATAGAGGGAACAAACAATTCCTTTTATTGATATTTGTTATATATAGGGCTGTTAAATTTGAAAAAACTGCGATGATTGGATGAAAGGCTTAGGGAATGAGAATCATCATCAGCTAAGCCCTATGCGGGATAGGGCTTAGAAGAGATTTTAACTTGGCTGTTTCATGAGATCTTTAAGAGCATAAAGTTGCTGTAATGCTTCACGTGGGCTCAGATTGTCGACATCAATGTCTTCTAATAATTCAAGCGCTGCTGAAGGCTTTTCAATCTCGATGACTTTTTCGATGATTTCAGGCATCGCAAACAGATCATGCTGCGGACTCTGTGGTTTGGCCTGATGCTGCTTTTCCAGAATCTTCAAGCGATGCTGAGCTTCTTTAATTACAGCCGCAGGAATACCTGCCAGTTTAGCCACCTGTAAACCATGACTCTGGCTAGCTGGGCCATGTTGGACTTTATGCAGCAGAATAAGGTTGCCATTTAGTTCTTTGGCTGTGACATGATAGTTATCAATTCCTGCTTCTTTGTCCAGTTCGGTTAGCTCAAAATAATGCGTTGCGAACAGACATAGACATTGAATCCGTTTAGTCAGATCCAGCACACAAGCCCAAGCCAGGGACAGCCCGTCATAAGTACTGGTTCCACGACCCACTTCATCCATCAGAACCAGAGATTGACTGGTAGCATGATGCAGAATTTGCGAAGTTTCCGTCATTTCCACCATAAAGGTTGATTTGCCAGTCGACAAATCATCTGCAGAGCCAATCCGGGTAAAGATTCGGTCAATTGGACCCAGTGTTGTCGATTGCGCTGGCACATAACTACCGCAATAAGCCAGTAGGGCAATCAGGGCAGTCTGGCGCATAAAGGTGGATTTACCACCCATATTTGGACCGGTGATAATGGCCATACGGTGCTGATAATCCAGCTGGGTATCATTTGGAGTAAAGGCTGCCTTGCTTAAGGCTTCAACCACAGGATGACGGCCGGCAACGATTTTCACACCAATTTCAGGGCTGAATTTTGGTCGTGCCCAATTGCGTAAACGTGCCTGATGGGCAAAGTTTGCCAACAGATCGATCTGGGCAATCGCACTGCTCATCATCTGTAGATTGCCAATATCCTGACGCAGTTCATCCAGCAACATTTCGAATAGCATTTTCTCGCGAGCAAGTGCACGGGATTCGCTAGACAATACTTTATCTTCAAAAGCTTTTAGTTCAGGCGTGATATAACGCTCAGCATTTTTCAGCGTTTGGCGACGGATATAATGTTCAGGTGCCTGTTCAGCTTGTGCACGAGTCAGTTCGATATAATAACCACTGACACGGTTATAGCCGATTTTCAGGGTAGGAATGCCGCTTTGCTCACGTTCCTTAATCTCCAGATCAATCAGGAACTGTCCGGCATGATCACGGATTTTACGCAGCTCATCCAGCTCGCTATCGAAACCTTCTGCAATGACATTGCCATCACGTAGCAATACCGGTGGATTTTCAACAATGGCGGACATCAGGCGCTGATGCAGGCCATGAAAATCGCCCAGTTCTTCATTCAGCTGTTGCAATAATTTCGAATTCTGCTGACTTAACAGCGGTTGTAACGCATGGCGTAAAAATGGAATCTGTGCACAGGCTTGACGTAATTGCACCAGATCACGTGGACGCGCACTACCTAAAGCGATTCGGCTGAGTACACGTTCAATATCACTGATTTCTTTTAAGACCAGACGGACTGGCGATTCATGGAAACCTTCAAGCAATGCCTGTGTCGCATCCAGTCGCTCATCCAGTATCGCAGTATCACGAAGCGGTTGCATCAGGGTTCGGCTAAGCAGACGGCCACCCATAGCAGTCTGGCAATCATTGATCAGCTGAAACAATGAAGTGCCATGTTCAAATAAAGGCTCAATCAATTCGAGGTTGCGACGGGTGACTGGATCCAGTGCAATAAAGTCTGAACTTTGTTCCAGTTGAATGGTTCGGATATGCGGTAAAGCCGTTTTCTGAGTTTCTTTGGCATAGTGAATCAATGCGGCTGCAGCAGCTTTGGCCAAGGGCAGATGATCAATTCCGAAACCTGAAAGTGTACTTACTGCAAACTGGTCGCATAAGGTCTTCTGGGCATTGTTCTGGTTAAAGTCAACATTCGGACGTTTGCTGATCGGAACATCTAGCTGTTGTTTTAAGTGTTCTACCAGTTCTTGATCTTGCAGATTTTCATCAATCACAATTTCGCTAGGCATCAGGCGTGCCAATTCAATGGCTAACTGACTTAAGTCATAATCGATTTGCTGGACTTTGAATAAACCGGCACTCAGGTCAAGAAGTGCAATTCCAATTTGTTGCTGGTGAACATACAGAGCCACCAAGTTGGAGGTTTGATGCGCACCTAATAAAGCATCATCTGTTAAGGTTCCAGGGGTAATGATTCGGACGACACCACGTTCAACTGGGCCTTTACCAGTGACCTCACCAATCTGCTCACAGATCACCACCGTTTCGCCTTTTTTCACCAGACGAGCCAGATAGCCTTCAGCGGCATGGAAAGGTACACCGGCCATCGGAATTGGCTGGCCATTGGCTTTACCGCGATGGGTCAGGGTAATACCTAAAATTTTGGCGGCCTTATGGGCATCTTCAAAGAACAGTTCATAGAAATCACCCATGCGATAGAACATCAATGAGTGTGGATGCTGCATTTTGACCGACATGTATTGCTGCATCATGGGCGTTAAGCTAGAGAGATCAGCCACAAGTTCTGAACTGGTCATTAAGAAAAAATCCTTTAAATATATAAAGCCAAACCTGAATCTTTTTCCGGAACATTATCCTCGGAAAACCTGAAAAATAGCCTAAGCTAAAATCCTGTAAAGATTGGTTTGAATGTCAAAAATAATTGCCCCAAGTCTAACAAATTTAATTTTTAGAAAGAAATATAAATCCGTAGGAATCTGTATTTGGACGGACTTAGTCGATATAAAGCATAAAAGGGTATTGATACATGGGTTGCCCATAAAAAAAGCCACCGATAGGCAGCTTTTTATATCTTTTATCAAGATTTAATCAGGGTCATATAATCCCAGGTCGACCAGATGTAATCTGAGAAGGCGGCGGAGTTCCAGTACAGCCTCGGGAGTTTCCTGAACGGAATGTCCACCTTTGATAATTTTATTGGAAGCTGCACCTTCGAGATATGCACTCTGATAAGCGACGACATCATCAGTCATGATATTTTCATCATCACTATCTGTATTATTGCCAATAATCGAGTGAAATTTGAAACCCGGTGCAGGATTGATATCTTTGGTCAGTGCTGTGAATTTTGATTTTTTACTAAGGTCACTCGGACCATTCTGAATCAGGTCACGACCAACTTCATGTAGAAAATCACTTAAACCAATTTCACCTTGGACAGTGTCGGCAAATGCACCCAAAAAGGCACTCGGCACACGAATAATTTTACGTGCCAGTTTGGTATGCCAGCGATCTGCATAATCGGTCCCTTTATGCGGTGCTGCCAGGAAAATAGCGCGACTAAAATTCGGAACTGGCTGCATTTTCAAGCGTGCTTTAAAGAGCGGATTGTCCCGGAACTTGGTCAGCTTTGAATTTTTTACAATATTAAAAGCGGGTTCAGTAATATCTGCATCACTCACCAATAGACGGGCAATGACACCGCCCATACTGTGTCCAACCAGTACAGCTTCTTTTTTGGCTGGTGCATTATTACTAATACGCGCGAAACCTTGTTGAAGCAGCGCATTAATCTGGAAACGGCTTTCCAGAATAGGCATGTTGGTTGAGTAGAAGACCTGCCACACCTGGAAATTTTCTCTTAAGACCGGATCACCCATAATATCATTCGTTAAACGAATCCAGGCTTCCGGGCTGCTGGCCAAACCATGAATCAGCACTAAAACCTTTTTATTTGGATTATAAGGTTCCAGCATAAATAGATGCGGCATGACCAGATTATCGTCACGATTGATCAGTGTCAGATAGGCTGCACGTCCCAGGTTATTTTCTGCCAGCCATAAGCCATAAGGCGCTGAAAAGTTTGCCGCTAAAGCATATTCCTTATTGGCAACTTTAATCTTGTCATATTTATACGGGTCATAAAGTTTTAAATAGAAGTTGCTGTTATTCAGGATCTGTTCCACAGAGTTTGCTGATTCTGGAATGGCGGTAATCGTGGTTGCCAGATAACGTGCTGAATGAATAAAAGGATTTACGCCATTTTGATATTGGTGATTTAGGGGATCAACCAGATATTTTTTATCTTTTTTGGATATTTTTTCTTCTGGCAAAACCACCAGAAACTCAGAGCCGAAACCGTCACGACGGGTAATCGAGCGCAGACCAGAGAAGTTCATGTTATAGGTCGACATTAATTGTTCAATCGACTGATTCTTGAGCTGGGGGAAATTGTCCAGATTAATGGTATAGACGCTGTTGCCAACCTGTAGACGTTGTCCGGCTTCTTTGGTTTTATAACGTTCCGCGTAGATCTGGATTAAATGAGCAATCGCCAGGTTATAAAAGTCACGAATCTGAACTTGTCGGTTGTCGAAAATCCGGTCTTGGGGCGCACGTTCAGTCTGGAACAGATAGGCATAACTGTAGCGGATACTTTTATCCAGCATTTGTAACTGCTGTTCCTGACATTTTTGCAGGTTCTGGGTTTGCAGTTGCTGTTTTTCTTCAGATCGGGTTTTAGCTAGAGCACCGGTCTTACATTCAGCCGATTTACCAAGCTGTAGTGATTTAGCTAGATATAATTCACTCGATGTGGAAAGTAATTGCTCATCCAGAATCTGTGGAATTTCTTGTAGCTCTTTCACACATTCTTCTGGATTATTTTCACAGACTTGTGCTTCACGTCCGGTCATGGACAGGACATTCAGACTAGCTTCACTCAACTTATCGCGTGTAAGAATGCTATCGCGTTCATTATTGATGGTGACATTAATAGCCTGCTCTTTAACACTCACCACCTGACAGCCACTCAGTACAGCTGTCATGAGTACAGTGCAAAGTAATGCTATCTTATTTATTTTCTCGTGCATAAAGACTTTGAACACTCATTTAAAATTATAAAGCTTGATAATGCTTTGTATTTTACTAATTTTTTCCCATAAAAATAGACCGCCGGAGCGGTCTATTTGTAATATTATGAATCTGAAATATAGCTTATTGTGCTGGTGTAGGCGCAGGGGTTGTTGGTGCAGGAGCGGCTGTTTGCATGACTTGCCATACGTTCCAGCGACCCTGTTTTTCAATTTCCTGAATCAGACGATCAGCGACTTCAGCTTCTTGCGGATATTTAATTTTGTAATTATTCAGAACCTGAACAGCGTTCTTTTTATTCTCCATGGCAATGTAGTTATTTGCCGCAGATAAATAAGCTTCTTGAACACCCGCCTGCATTGCCTTGTCCAAATACTGAATTGCTTCGCGGTGACCACCACCTTCAGACAGACCAAAACCAAACCAGAAGTTTGCTTCAGCATCATCCTGGTTAATACGAAGAATACGCTGTGCATAGGTCATTGATTTGGTGGTATAGATAGAACCCAAATCAAGATTACGTGCCATCACGCTGGCCTTAAATGCACGCATTAAGACATCAAATGAAGCATTCGGACGTGAAGCCAAGGTATCCAGCTGTTGAGAAACTTCGCGAAGTTTTGCTTCAAAACCACGGCGTTCCTGACGGTCGCTAAAGCGGGGTGGATAATGACGCGCTTTACCTTCTACCATCTGCAAGAAATCATCGATTTCGGTAATGTCGATTTCATTTTCATTGGCAAGTGCTGCATAACGCATACTGCGTGTATTGCTATCCACCATCGGGATAATCAGCTTGTTCACATCTAGGGTTAACTGTTTAGACGGATCTTTAGGATCAGTCACCACCATTTTAGTCACTGGCTGCGCAGCGGCTTTTTGCAAATGAACTTCAAATGGAGGTGGTTCGTTATAGTTAAATGGATTTAAAGCATAAAATGGCGGAGTAATTTCAGGTTCAACAAAAACTACCTGATCAGCTGGTTTCTGTTCTTGTTTGCTTGAGGTCGGTGCCATAGAGCACGCCGTCATGGTAAAAGCTAAGCAAGCAATTGCTAAGGGCTTCAAGGTCATAATATCCGTCCATTCATGTTATTTTTTAAAACATCTATTCAAAAAATGCATGATCGTCAGTCTATGAAAAGTGCTGCGATCATGCAAGCAAATGCGTGTTACAAAAGAATTACGATTTACAGTCAGGCTTTGGACTGACTGGTTTGTGCTTCGCACTCACGGCGCGCATCTTCCAAAATTTTAAGTTCTTCCTTACTGAATGGCTGTTCATTCAACTGGTTTTTCTTGAAAGTCGGGTCAAGCAGAGACAGGCGGTTGCACAGTGTATTCATGCGTTTTTCATTTTGTTGAATACGGTCAAGTAGAACACGCATACCTTCCAGAATCGGGTCTGTCTGATCCTGTGTCGTTGCATAAGGCTGGAAACCAATGCTTTCCGCATAATCACGACGACGTGCTTCAGCATCCTCTTTTGGCTGGTCTTTGGTGATAAAGCGCGCTGGGTTGCCGACCGCTGTGGTATTCGGCGGAACTGCTTTGGTAACCACAGCATTGGAACCAACCTTGGCATTTTTACCTACCGTGAATGGCCCTAGGATTTTGGCACCTGCACCAACAACAACACCATCTTCCAGAGTCGGATGACGTTTGCCTTTATTCCAGGTGGTACCGCCCAAAGTCACACCATGATACAAGGTGACATCATCGCCAATTTCCGCAGTTTCACCAATCACAACGCCCATACCATGATCAATGAAAAAACGTTTACCAATCTTGGCACCCGGATGAATTTCGATACCTGTTGCAAAACGGCTAAAAGAGGACAAAACACGCGCTGTACCTTTACAGTCTTTTTTCCATAGCTCATGTGCCATGCGATGCATAATCAGTGCATGGATGCCAGGGTAGGTGGTTAAGACTTCTAAGGTATTGCGTGCTGCAGGATCGCGCGCAAAGACAGCTTGGATATCTTCTTTGAGCTGTTTTAGCATTAGTTTTGATCCTCATCCTGTTGTGATGTATGGGAAGATTTTTTCCAGGTGCCGTTATTCAGTGCCTGAACACGAGTGAAAATACCACGAAGTAAGTGATATTCCATACGATCTAATTGTATACGTCCGAAAAGGCGACGCAAGCGTAAAGGAAGTAATCGTGGGTTTTTTGGATCCATAAATTCAATTTCTGCCAGCATTTTTTCCAGATGCGGGTAGAACTGTTCCATCTGTTCATGGGTCACCAGTGGTTCATCCCATTCCATTTCAATGCCATCAATGACTTGCATGGTGGCTTTTGGATCACGTGGGTGTTCAACCTGATCCAGTGCTGCCATACGCAGTTCATAGCAGATCACCTGAATGGCTTGAGCAACATTCAAAACACCATAATCCGTATTCACAGGAATGGTTAAGTGATAATTCGCCATTGCCAGTTCTTCATTGGTCAGACCGCGGTCTTCACGGCCAAACAGAATCGCAATTTCCTGTTTTTCTTGCACCACAGCAGAAAGTGCTTTTTCTGCCGCTGGACGGACATCTAGTAAAGGCCATGGAATGGTGCGGCTGCGCGCACTGGTCCCAAAGACGATCTGGCAATCCTTAATGGCTTCTTCTAGCGTTTCTACGATTTCAATCTGCTCGATCAGATCGGTTGCACCTGCAGCAAGTGCATCAATATCCGGATGAGGATAGGTTTTAGGCGCAACCAGAACCAGCTTGCACAGGCCCATGGTTTTCATGGCACGTAAGGCACTACCAATATTGGCAGGCAGGGTGGTATTAACCATGACAATACGCACATGGGAGAGATGTGCTGAAACAGCAGCATTGTCAATTTGACTCATGATGATTCCAGTTTGGATATATTAAAATGGGAGATTTATGAATACTGCGGCTGAGATTCAGCTTCATATTGTGCCAGAGCATCGTCCATACTCATGTCAGCAGGTGGAGGCGGAACCTCGACCGGCTTGGCTTGTTCATAAGATACAGCACGTGCAGCTTTAGACTTCACCTGATACTCGATATAGAGCGCAGTCTTGCCAAAATAATCACGCAGCTTGGCGAGAAGATCATCCAGCGGCGCAACTTTCCAGCTTAAACCCAGATGCAGTTCGGCCGTGGCATAGCCATAATCCAGATATAGAATCACGGGAATATGCGTGCTCATGTCCACATTGGTATATGGCACTAGAATCTGCTGCAAGTCACGGCTGAGGGTTTTGCTGTAATGTTCAGCTTGCAAGGTAATCTTGATGCTGTTAGCACGTTTCTGACGGATTTCATTCAGGCTAAAGGCCTTAGTTAAACGACCGAGTGGACGGTCAAAACCTTCACGTTCGTAGATTTCACCTTCAATCACTACCACTTTATCGACCTGAACGATGTCTTTAAAGCGCTGGAAGCGTTCATGGTTGGTGGAAATTTCGATACGTGCCGTACCATCATCTAATGTCACCATCATCCGGTTCGGGAAGTTAGCGACATCGACTACCAGACCGGCAAACACAGTCGTTACACCACGACGGGTTGGGGTTAATTCATTGATCTGACAAGGTACAAAAGCTTTTAGTTCATTACGATATACATCAATTGGGTGACCAGTCAGGTATAGACCTAAGGTATCTTTTTCACCTTTCAGACGAACTTCATCTGACCAAGGCTTAACTGGTTTGGCAGGTTTACGTTGGACTTCTTCAACTTCCCCGAACAGATCCATGATCCCGGTTTCACGGTTCTGACGCGCCTGATCCGCAGCTTGTACCGCTTCAGGCAATTGTGCCATTAGGTCAGCACGTTCAATGCCTAGACAATCTAGTGCACCCGCACGGATCAAGGCTTCGAGCGTACGTTTGTTGATTTTCTTCAGGTCAATACGGTGACAGAAGTCAAACAGGTCTTTATATGGACCTTCTTTCTGACGTGATTCAATCACGGACTGCATTGCCGCTTCACCGACGCCTTTAATCGCACCCAAACCATAAACAATGGTTTTTGGATCGCTGGCATGGAACTGGTAAATCGACATATTCACCGATGGTGGTAATACTTCCAGTCCGTTATGACGGCAATCATCAATCAGGAACACCACGTTATCAGTGTTCTGCATTTCCGAGGTCATCACCGCTGACATGAATTCAGCAGGATAATGCGCTTTCAACCAAGCTGTTTGATAGGCGACAAGTGCATAGGCTGCAGCATGCGATTTGTTAAAGCCATAGCCTGCGAATTTTTCCATATAGTCGAAGATATGGTTCGCCGTTGCTTCATCGATATCTTTTTTCGCAGCACCTTCAATGAAGATCTTACGCTGCTTGACCATTTCTTCAGGTTTTTTCTTACCCATCGCACGACGAAGTAAGTCCGCACCACCCAAGCTATAGCCGGCACAGAACTGTGCCGACTGCATTACCTGTTCTTGGTATACCATGATCCCGTAAGTCGGCTCTAATACCTTTTCCAGTAATGGATGCAGGTATTCAAACTCGCCACCATGCATACGATGGATAAAGTCAGGAATCAGATCCATTGGACCCGGACGATATAACGATACGAAGGCGATAATTTCTTCGAACTTGCTAGGACGTGCTTCCTTCAACATCTTTTTCATGCCGACGGATTCAAACTGGAATACCGCGGTGGTATTCGCCGTCGCGAAGATGTTATAGGCTGGCTTGTCATCCAGCGGAATATAGGAAATATTCACCGGTTCGGTCACGTCTGGGCGTGCATTGATGTGCTTGATGGCATCTTCAATCACGGTCAGGTTACGTAGACCCAAGAAGTCGAATTTCACTAGACCGGCAGCTTCGACATCATCCTTATCAAATTGAGCAACACGTGCTGTACCATCCGCATCACACATCACGGCTGAATAGTCGGTCAGTTTGGTCGGTGCAATCACTACACCACCGGCATGTTTACCGGTATTACGGGTAATGCCTTCAAGCTTGAGTGCCATTTCCCAGATTTCTGAGGCATCGTCATAATCTGGATTGGATGGATTGGTGACGATATCTTTGAGCTGTGGTTCCGCTTCTAGAGATTCTTCCAAACTTAAACCCAAGGGCTTGGTTGGAATCAGTTTAGAAATACGATCGGCCAGACCATACGATTTACCCAAGACACGGGCTACATCTCGAATCGCACCTTTGGCCGCCATGGTACCGAAAGTCGCAATCTGCGATACCGCATCACGGCCATAAGTCCGTGCCACATAGTCGATCACGCGGTCACGACCAGCGATACAGAAATCGACGTCAAAGTCGGGCATTGACACACGTTCCGGGTTCAAGAAACGTTCGAACAGCAGGTCATAGCGCAGCGGATCAAGGTCGGTAATTTTTAAACTATAGGCTACGAGGGAACCGGCACCTGAACCACGGCCCGGACCTACCGGTACACCATTCCCTTTGGACCATTGAATGAAGTCCATCACGATCAGGAAGTAACCAGGGAAACCCATGTCCAGAATAATTTTGATTTCAAACGCCAGACGTTCATCATAAGGCTGACGGATGATAGGCCAGTCTTCTTCACGTTTTTCTGGTGGATACAGGAAATTCAGGCGTTCTTCTAAACCTTCTTCACATAAATGTGCGAAGTAGGTGTCAATAGTATGGCCTTCAGGAATTGGGTAATCTGGTAAGTCGTTGAAACCTAAACGTAGGGTGACATTACAACGTCTTGCGATATGGAAGGTGTTTTCAATCGCGGTTGGAATATCGCTAAACAGTTTCGCCATTTCTGTTGAGCTTTTAAAATATTGCTCAGGGCTATAGGTTTTAGGACGGCGATTATCACCAAGCACATAACCAGCTGCGATACAGACACGCGCTTCATGTGCTTCAAAGTCTTCGCGTGCAATAAAATGCACATCATTATGTGCAACTACACCAATATTATATTTCTTTGCGAGCTTTACCGCTTCTTCAATGAAAGTATCTTCATTAGCACGGCCAGTGCGGGTGAGGGCGAGATAAACACGATTTCCAAATTTCTCTACCCATTCTTGCAGTAGCGGTTCAGCTTTATCGGGATTTGAAGTAATCAGCATTTTGCCGACATCGGACTGCATACCGAGCAATACGATCATGTCATCGTGCTGATTCAAGATCCAATCTTTTTGTACGCAAGGAATATCCAGTTGCTGGCCGCTGATATAACCTTCAGACACCAGTTCGGTCAGGTTGCGCCAGCCTTTGTTGGTCATGGAAAGCAGGGTAACCCGATGCTCAGCATCATTCAGACGAATTTCAGAGCCAAGAATCGGTTTGATGCCTTTATCCAAACATTTTTTATAGAATTTAACAGCAGCATGTAGATTGGATAAGTCAGTCAGCGCGAGTGCTGGCATCTCGTCATTCGCAGCAGCTTTGACCAAGTCAGGTATACGTACGATGGATTCAGTAATCGAAAATTCTGTATGAATACCAAGATGAACAAAGTGCATAAATGAGTCCCTGCAAAAACCACTCGATAGTTTAGCACGGGATTTATTGTTTCAGTTTGAAATTGAGGGGAAATGCTGAACTTTTAGATTGTGAATTAGAATTGACTTAAAGTCATGTTTATCATTTTATCGGAATAGAACTACGTATCCAAATTGAATTTGTATTAGGCGACATGGATGTCGCCGTTGGCTTGTGATACAGGGACGTATCATCAAGCGAACAGAAGATTTTTGTTACCTTGCATAGCAGTGCTATTCATCTTTCAAAAGTAAAAGAAGAATTTCAAGTGTCAGTAAGTTTATTCATAAAGTTATTTGAAAATTAGAATTTCATTATTTTTACTTTAATTTAAATTTTGAGTAGTTATGCCTTACTTTTGACGGGCCAAAAGTAACAAAACCCCTCGTTGATCTGATGGCACTTCCTGAGCAAGCTTTAAGCATTGCTTTAAAGCTTGTGTAAGACAGATCAACGGCAGCATCCATGCTGCTAAGCCATGTATCAAATGTTCGCTTCGATGTTTAAGATGCAGATATTTTTATGGGTAGAAAATAAAACCCTCAAAAAGAGGGCTTTATTTACTTAGGAATTTAGCTTAACGAAGTCGCGATAACCAGTCGCCAACACTTTGTACAATCTGCACCAGAATCAATAAGACAATCACGGTCATGATCACCACAGATGTATCAAAACGCTGATAACCATAAGAGATCGCTAAGTCACCAATACCACCAGCACCAACGGCACCCGCCATTGCGGTTGCACCAATCAGACTGATGGTTGCAGTAGTCAGGTTCAGAATCAGTGAGCTACGTGCTTCTGGCAGAATAAACTTAAAGATAATCTGCATTGGCGTTGCTCCCATCGCTTGTGCAGATTCGATAATGCCTTCATTCACTTCCAGTAGAGAAGTTTCTACCAGACGGCCGATATAAGGACCGACATAAATAGTTAGAGGTACAATCGCTGCCCAAGTACCGATAGAAGTACCGACCAAGAATTTTGTTAAGGGAATAACTGCAATCAGCAGAATAATAAAGGGTAGGGAACGCAGTGCATTCACAATCGGGTTTAGAGCATGATAAATCACACGGTTTGGCAGAATCCCGTTTGGACGAGTGACGAGTAAAATGATCGCCTGAATGAAGCCCCAGATACAGCCAAACAACATCGCAAAGAACACCATATGGAAGGTTTCTTGCAGTGCGGTGACAAACTGATCCATCGACAGCGAGCTTTTCCAGAATGGCGCAGTAATAGTGGTCAACCATTGTACAATTAAGTCTCTCATTCTTGTACTCCTGCTTGATCTACTTGTACGCCGTTATCTCTCAGATATTGCATCGCTGCTGTGATTTGCGCTGGATCGCCTAAGAGCTGAATAAACATCTGGCCAATCACCGACCCATTAATTTCTGTCATATTGGCAAACAGGATATTCAAGCTGATATCAAACTGTTTGATCACACCCTGAATCACGGTTTCCTGCGCTGAGCTGCCCAGGAATTTTAAACAATAAATACTGTGATGATTTTGGTTTTCCAGATTCGCTAGAATATTCACTGGCAAATTCTGCTGTAATACAGTCTGGATGAAATTCTTGGTGGTTGGATGTTGCGGTTGACTAAAGATCTGTAAGGTAGAACCCGTCTCAATCACATCACCTTTTTCCATGACTGCAACATAATCACACACAGTTTCGATCACATCCATTTCATGGGTGACCATAACAATGGTAATGCCTTGTTCCTGATTAATCCGTTTGAGTAGTTGCAGTACAGATTTAGTCGTTTGCGGATCGAGAGCAGAAGTTGCTTCATCACACAGCAAAATTTTTGGATGATTCGCTAGGGCACGCGCAATACCGACACGCTGCTTCTGACCACCTGACAATTCATCCGGGAACGCATGACGCTTATGTTTCAGATCAATAAAATCCAGCAGTTCTTCGAGACGTTTTTCCCGTTCAGCTTTACTCCAGCCAAGCAATTTCATTGGCATTTCAATATTGGCAGCCACTGTTTTAGTCTGCATCAAGTTAAAATGCTGGAAAATCATGCCGATCTGGGTACGTTCCTGACGCAATGATTTGGCATCCAAAGCAGTAAAGTTCGTGCCATTGATAATCACTTGGCCAGATGTTGGGCGTTCAAGCAGATTAATTAGGCGGATCAGGGTACTTTTACCGGCACCACTATAGCCAATAATGCCAAAGATACTGCCGGTCGGAATCTGTAAGTTGATCCGATTCAAAGCACGTAAGGTTTGACCCTTGAGCTCATACTGTTTGGAGATGTCTTTAAATTCAATCATAGTGTCAAATACTGCATCACGAATAAAAAAACAGGCAAGAAATCTTGCCTGTTCTGAATATTGATTATTGTATTACTTTTCTTCAGTTAAATAAGTCACTGGTTTATTTACAGCAACTTTAGTACCACCGAAGTGTTCATCAACATAGGCTTTCACAGCAGGAGTATGATACAACTGGCCAACTTTTTGAAGTACAGGATCATTTTGACGGTCAGCAGCCACGGCTAAAACGTTAACATTCATTTTAGTGCTTTGATCAATCGCTTCGTAGTAGATCGCATCTTTCAATACGTTCAGACCACCTTCCATTGCCAAAGTATTACCTAGAACAATCGCATCAACTTCATCTTTCACACGAACTGCAGTCGCCATTTGAATTGGCTTGATAACAATCTGTTTCGCATTTTCAGTAATGTCAGCAGGCGTGCCTTTTACCAGGTCAAAGTTTGGTTTAAGTTTTACCAGACCAGCAGATTGTAATAATAACAATGCGCGTGATTCATTCGCGCCGTCGTTTGGAATTGCAATCGTCGCACCTGTTTTAAATTCTTCTACTTTTTTTACTTTGCTTGAGTAGATCCCCATTGGCTCAAGATAAGTCGTAGAAAGCGGAGCGATCTTTTGAGTATTGGCGTCGTTATAAGCAACCATATAGGCATAAGACTGGAATGCGTTGACATCAATTTCTTTGTTGGCAACAGCAGTATTCATCGCCACATAGTCAGTGAAGTTTTTCACATCAAGTTTGATGCCGGCTTGTTTAGTTTCAGGCAAAGTTGAAATGTAGCGCCATACGTCAGCATCTGAACCAGTAGATGCCATAGTAACAGTTTGCAGTTCACCTGAGTCTTTGTTTTGTGCTGCATCCGTTGCAGGCGCTTCTTGTTTTCCGCATGCAGTTAAAGTCAGTACAGATGCACTGAGTAAAACGCCAAGTAGCTTTTTCATAAAGATGTCCTAATTTTCGTGTTGCCTAAAGTATATGCATTTTAAGGTCATGTTAAAGTGGAGTTTTATTACACTTTCAGCTGACCTTAGATCGAGTCGCATGTGGCTCCGGCAGGGAAAATGCAAATGTACTGCAACAGTTCACGTTAATTCGATCGGGTCAGAGTTCACCTAACCACTATAGAGATTCCCTATTTGGAGAGAGTAAATAGAGGTTTTATAAAAGATATAGTCAAATTTGGTGCTCTGAATGGGCGCAATCATAGCAATTATTATTTATTCAATATAGTGGATAAAAACTATTTACTTATTTTTTAATAGAATATAAATTGAATGAAAATGATCAAAATATCAATGAATACAATATATTATTTTTATTGAAGATAAGGCGGAATTTCATATCGTTTAAAGATTGATCTTTATAAGATTTTATCCAATAGAAATCATAAAAATGAATAAACATGATAAATACATCAGCTCATTAAGCTACTGAAAGATCTTTTTTAATAAATGTTTAGGGAGGATTTGAGCCGTGTCTTATTTACCTGAGTAATTACTTTGATTGATTTCATACAATACATGCCAACATAAAGGGTGATCTTCCGGCAGCTTTGGATGCTGAAATTCTTGAGTCTTTACCATACCTATCTTTTTCATCACAGCCTCAGATGGGGTATTTGATTTGGCAGTAAACGACACAACTTTATCTAGGTTTAAAGTATTAAAGGCATAATCTAGGACTGCACGTGCACCTTCAGTAGCATAACCTCGATGCCAATACTTTTTCGCCAGACGCCAGCCAATTTCAACACAGGGCGAAAACTCAAACAGATCAGGTTGTGGTTGCAGACCAATGAAGCCAATAAATTCTTTAGTCTCTTTTAGCTCAACTGCCCATAAACCCCAACCATGCTGATCAATCTGTCGAGTCACTTTTTCAATAAACTGTAGGCTTTGTTTAGATGTCAGTGGAGCGGGAAAATAACGCATGACCTCATTATCTGCACACATTTGGATAAATGGGGCAGTGTCAGCGTCTTGCCATTGGCGGAGGATGAGGCGAGGGGTTTTTATAATTGCAATCATGTTTATCTTGAAATTTGTAAATTTGAAGTAATAATTGTATGAGATCAAATTAAGAGTAGAAAAATGGATCTATTAGAAAAAACATTAGAAAATATAAAGGATTTAGCACAAGAAAAAAATTTATATGCTTATATTTTTGGCAAGAAAAGTAAAATATTTTTAGAAAATTCTAGTCATCGTTATTGTATCGATGATGGAAGACTTCTGAAATTATCACGTATGAATGATAAAAAGTGTGTGCTGTTGGAGATTGAATTAAATAATGGCTTAAAATTATATAAGCATAGAACTGAAGTTTTAACTAGAAAATATAAAGGACGTTCTGTTAGTCTGGAATAGATTAAGGGATTTATAAATGCAAACAAAGATACATCAATTTTATTAGATACAAAAAATCCTAACCAATTAGAAGAAAAAGATTTAAGAGATATTTACAAACAAACATTTAATACTGTAGATACAATTTTTTGTAAACAATGTGGTGGTGATGGGGCTGAATGGTAGATGTCCAAGATGCTCTGGCAATGGATTAGAGCCTATTGTTTAAAATGAGAGCATTTAAAAACCCCGCACTCAGCGGGGTTTTTACTTAATTTTTTACGAGAAAGAATTAAGCATTTTCACGAGCAATTGCACGGTAACCAATATCCTTACGATATTGAACGCCGTCGAACGTTACTTTTTCACAAAGTTCTAGAGCTTTGGCTTGCGCTTCACCAATGGTATTACCCAAAGCAGTGACACAAAGAACACGACCACCCGCAGTGACAATTTCACCTTTTTCATTGGCTTTTGTACCTGCATGGAAGACTTTCGCATCAGTCATTTCAGTATCTAAACCTGAAATCACATCGCCATTACTAGAAGTTTCAGGATAGCCTTTAGATGCCAGTACGATACCAACAGTTTTACGTTCATCCCATTCAGCTTCTGCAGGTAAATTACCTTCAAGACCTGCTTGGACTAAATCAACCAAAGATGATTTTAAACGCATCATGATTGGTTGAGTTTCTGGATCGCCAAAACGACAGTTGAACTCAATCACTTTTGGTTGGCCTTTGTCGTCAATCATCAAGCCTGCGTATAAGAAACCTGTATATACGTGACCATCTTTTTTCATGCCTTCAACAGTCGGACGCATCACTTCATTCATGGCTTTTTCGAATACGTCAGCAGTCACAACAGGAGCAGGAGAGTATGCTCCCATACCGCCAGTGTTCGGACCTTGGTCGCCTTCAAAAATACGTTTATGATCTTGAGAAGTCGCCATTGGCAGGATGTTGTCACCATCGATCATGCAAATGAAAGAGGCTTCTTCACCAGCAAGGAATTCTTCAATCACTACACGAGAACCCGCATCACCAAATTTGTTGCCTGCCAGCATGTCATCAATCGCATCAAATGCTTCCTGATTAGTCATGGCAACAATTACGCCTTTACCGGCAGCAAGACCGTCAGCCTTGATCACGATTGGCGCGCCATTTTTCTCAACAAAAGCTTTGGCAGCATCGACTTCAGTAAATACATCGTAGAACGCTGTTGGAATATTATGGCGTTTTAAGAAATGTTTAGCGAAAGCTTTCGAGCCTTCAAGCTGTGCAGCAAATTGAGTTGGACCCCAAACTTTCACACCAGCTTCGCGGCAAGCATCAACCACACCATTTACTAATGGTGCTTCAGGGCCGACGATAATCATTTCAACTGCATTATTTTTTGCAAAATTAATGATGGCAGGATTGTCGAGAATGTCCAAAGCGACATTTTCACATTTATTTTCAGTTGCGGTGCCTGCATTGCCCGGTGCAACAAATACTTTTGCTACTTGATCGTCTTGTGCGATTTTCCATGCAAGTGCATGTTCACGGCCGCCACCACCTAAAACTAAAATGTTCATCTTTAGAAAATTCCCTCGAAAATGAAATTCCACAAACCCAATGAGGTTTAAAAATCTTTTAACATCTTATAGCAAGATATTAAACAATCTACTGATGTAGCAAACCCTCCTTATGAAAAGGAGGGTTTGAAATTTAATACTTAAAAATTAGTGGCGGAAATGACGCATGCCAGTGAATACCATTGCAATACCAGCTTCGTCAGCTGCTGCAATTGTTTCTTCATCACGCATAGAACCACCCGGTTGGATAATGCATTTGATACCAGCTTTGGCAGCGTTATCAATACCATCACGGAATGGGAAGAATGCGTCAGACGCCATGACTGCACCTTCAACCACAAGACCTGCATGTTCAGCTTTGATTGCAGCAATACGAGCAGAGTTGACACGGCTCATTTGACCTGCGCCCACACCAATGGTTTGACGATTTTTCGCATAAACAATCGCGTTAGATTTCACGTATTTAGCAACTTTCCAAGCGAAGATCATGTCATCGATTTCTTGTTCAGTTGGAGCGCGTTTAGTCACAACTTTCAGGTCATCTTTAGTGATCATGCCCAAGTCTTGATCTTGAACCAATAAACCACCGTTTACGCGTTTGTAGTCAAGCTGTGGAGCACGTTCGTTAATTGCTGGAAGTTCACCACATACGAGTACACGTACGTTTTTCTTCGCGCCAGTCACTTCAAGTACGCCGTCAGCGATGCTTGGTGCAATGATCACTTCAACGAATTGACGATCCACAATTGCTTGTGCAGTTGCAACGTCTAATTCACGGTTGAATGCAATGATGCCACCGAATGCAGATTCAGGGTCAGTTGCATAAGCAAGATCATAAGCAGCTTTGATGCCGTCTAGAGAAACTGCAACACCACATGGGTTCGCATGTTTTACGATCACACAAGCAGGTTTCGCAAATGATTTCACACATTCAAGTGCAGCATCAGTATCCGCGATGTTGTTATAAGAAAGTTCTTTACCTTGTAGCTGCTTAGCAGTCGCAACAGAAGCTTCTTTCGCAGCAGGATCTACATAGAAAGCAGCAGACTGATGCGGGTTTTCACCGTAACGTAAGTCTTGAGCTTTGTTTAATTGAGTATTGAAAGTACGCGCAAATTTATCTGCTTGACCTTCTTCTTTACCTACGCGAGCGCCTAGGTAAGATGCGATCATACCATCGTATTGTGCAGTATGTTCGAATGCTTTAACCGCAAGGTCAAAACGGGTTGCATAAGATAAAGCACCATCAGCTTTAAGCTCAGCAATCACAGTTGAATAGTCAGCAGCATTTACTACGATACCAACAGACGCGTGGTTTTTCGCAGCAGCACGAACCATTGTTGGACCACCGATGTCGATGTTTTCAATTGCATCAGCTAGTGAACAGTTTGGTTTTGCTACAGTCGCAGCAAATGGATATAGGTTAACAACAACAAGATCGATCGCATCGATGTTGTGTTCAGCCATCACAGCTTCGTCTAGACCACGACGGGCCAGAATGCCGCCATGAATTTTCGGATGTAGTGTTTTAACACGGCCGTCCATCATCTCTGGGAAACCAGTGTGCTCTGAAACTTCAACTACAGCGACATTATTGTCTTTCAACAATTTATATGTACCGCCAGTAGATAAAATTTCTACCCCTAGAGCAGCAAGGTTTTGTGCAAACTCGACAATACCGGTTTTGTCGGAAACAGAGATTAAAGCGCGTTTAATAGTCATGATCTTCGTCACAGTTACCAAGGAACAGATTAAATCTAAATAGCTAATTTACAGTCAAAAAAAATGCCTGCGATTAACGCAAGCATTTTATCATTTATTCACTCATTAAACCGTGTGCTTTTAACTTTTTACGTAAAGTACCGCGGTTTAAGCCGAGAATTTCAGCAGCGCGGGTCTGGTTACCACGCGTATATTCTAGAACTACAGATAGAAGAGGCTTCTCCATTTCTGCCAGCACCATGTCATACACCTGAGAAGGTTGCTCGCCTTGCAGTTGTGCAAAATAGTGGCGAACTGCGCGATCTACGTGAATACGAAGAGCGACATCAGATTGTGCAGTAAAAATAGGAGATTTGCTATTCATGCGAATTAATCCGAAAAATCAAATATCACTTGGGTAAAGCGATATATAAAAGTGGTCTAGAAATTGAAATGAACTCCATTTTAGATCCTAAAACTGGAGTTCTAAAACTTGGTCATTACATTGAGCTTGTAGCTTGCCACATCTCGACGATTTGGTCGAAAAATAAGCGTAACAATAGTTAAAGTTTTGTTACTGACCAAAATCAAAACAAAAAAATCTGCTCGATACGCAATAAGTTTTATAGCGCATTAGGCAAGACTGTATTTGTTGTGAAAAAGTAGCGAGGAGTTTGCAGCACATAGCTTTCGTGGCGCGTATAATACCATTGTCTCGGGAAAAGTGAGCAAGAAAACTGCATTTTTTTTAACTTTTTTTTCGTTTTTTAATAGTTTTTATCAATATTAAGGTCGAATTATTTCCAAACTGTAATTATCGAAGTCTTTACGGTCGACAGGAAGCACAAATTCAAATTTAAATGGGCTGTTTTGGGGAATACGTTGAATCTTAACCAGGCTTTCGATCAGGTATTCCTGAGGTTTTAAATTATAAGTCGCCAAGACTACACCCTGATCTTTAAGGTGAACTCTTAAGTTTGGCATTTCCAGACTGCGCTTGTGGAAATTGATTAGCTCACCACTAAACTGGGTTTTATCTGTGGCAATCGCTTTGGCTTTGACCTTATTGGTATTGATCAGATTGTAATGTTCTTCCAGATTGGAACAGTTGAACACTTCACAGATATTGTTAAAAGCCACACTCATCACATGACTATTCTTAATATAGTGTGGATTGAACCAGAAGAATTGAAATAAAAGTAAGCCAAATAAGAACAGGTTTAGGCTGGTCCAGCCTAAATAATAAAGCGGGCCTTTATTGTGCTGTTTATCAGCCTGATCATCCCAGTTCATGCTAGGCAGTACTGCAATCGGTTCAGTACTGAAATAATTCAGGTTGTTCAGATAGGTCTTCAGATCAATATTTGAGTTTTCAACTTTTTCATCAAAGATGTTCAGTAAATAGTGCTGATCTGAAGAATTAGCTGAAGAAGTAGATTCGGTGAGGTTTCTATTAATATAAGAAACATGACTTGGCGTATGGGTAAGGGCGACCGAATTCTGTGCTTCGGTCACCAGATGCGATAAAGCATTAAAGGTCGTACTACATTTTGGGCAGCAAACCATGCCTTGGGCAATGGTTAATTGCGCAACCGTAACTTTATAGGTTGTAGAGCAGGTCGGGCAGTGGGTTCGCTTGTCACTCATAAATGTTTATAGACTCTTTAATTCTTATGGCGTTTCCCCGAGATACGGCACCAGTGTTCATCGCGTTTTTCTACTTCTAATATATCAAAATGTTTTGAGTAAATGCTAGTAACATCAGCAACTTGCTCTTCGATAACACCTGCGAGTGCGAACTCTGCCTCAGGTTTGACCAATTCTGCGAACTCAGGCTCAAGCATCATGAGTGGGCCAGCCAGAATATTGGCAACAAACACATCTGCTTTCTGCTCGCCAAGCTCTGTGTTGAACTCTTCCGGTAAACCAACATAAAGTCGATCCAATACGCCATTCAGTTCAGCATTCTGTTTGGTGGCTAAAACAGCTTGTGGGTCAATATCAGTTGCATAGGCATATTTGGCACCGAGTAACAGGGCCGCGACAGCCAGAATACCTGAACCACAGCCATAATCGATCACGATCTTGTCTTTTACATCGGTTTTGCCTAGCCATTGCAGGCAAAGGAAAGTAGATGCATGGTTACCTGTACCAAAAGCCAAACCTGGATCAAGCTTGATATTCACTGCATCTGCTTCAGGTGCTTCCATCCATTCTGGAACAATCCAGAATTTTTCAGAAATCTGGATTGGCTCGTAGGCATCCATCCAGGTGCGTTCCCAAGCTTGATCTTCCAGGAATTCATGGCGGATCGGTGCTTCAGGTAATTGTGCGCGAATAAAGGTTTCCAATGCAGCTACATCGATTTCTTCTTCGTCATCTTCCTGAGCATAGATACCAGTCACGATCACTTTATTCCAGAGCGGTGTTTCTCCTGGAAGTGGTTCCAGTAAATCCTGGTTTTCAGCATCATCCAGAGTGACGCTTACGGCGCCCAGTGAGCTAAGTAATGTTTCAGTAAAATCTACCTGAGCTTGATCAACTGTAATATGAATTTGTAACCACTTCACAGAAATAACCTTTATACATTTTTTCAAAAAACTATTGTAACGGAAGTTCGGCTTGAAGGTGTGATCTTCTTGAGACGGAGTTAAATAAAAAGGATGCTTTCTCATTCTTTTTATGAAAACCGGTTAAAACGCATTTTCCTGAGTGGGAGAAATGCTAGGACGTGCAGTTACTGGAGCAAAGCGATTCAGTAATAATCCAAAAATAGCCGCGAAGATATACATGAAGATGGAATAGACCGCAGCAGGCATGGCAACTGCAGTACTGGACATGACAGTAAGTGCAATAGTCATGGCAAGCGTACTGTTATGAATACCGATCTCGAAGGCACTGGCACGTGCCTGAGCGGAATTGATATTCATCAGTCGTGGAACAAAATAGCCAATTATTAAGCTGAAGAGACAGAACAGGGCGGTTGCTAAACCCACCTGAGTCAGATATTCGGCAATATTAGCGCGTTCACTATAAATTGCTCCGGCGATAATCAGTACTAGAAAGAGGACTGCAAAAATGCGAAGAGGCTTGTTTAACTTTACTGTAAGTGCAGGCGCATAATGACGAATCAACATACCAATCGCGACTGGTATAATAATGATACCAAACACTTGCAGAATCTTTCCGAACTGCAAGCTGATCTGCTGACTGTCCTGCATAAAATGCATAATGGAAAAGTTCATAATTAAAGGCAAGGTAAATGCAGCAACCACCGAATTGATCGCAGTCAAGGTAATATTGAGGGCTAGATCGCCTTTAAACAGATAGCTGAACAGATTTGCGGTACTGCCACCTGGCGATGCGGCCAGCAACATCAGACCAACAGCTAGTAAAGGTGGTAAAGTCAGAACTTTACATAGAATGAAAGCAATGCTTACCAGTAGAATTAATTGACAAAACAAGGCAACCAGCACTGCTTTAGGGTGCTGGCTTACCCGCGCAAAATCTTTGAGTGTGAGTTCGAGTCCTAATCCCACCATGATGATGGCGAGTGCGAGGGGGAGGAATATTGTTATGATGCCAGAGTCCATCTGCATGCTCCTTATAGAAATTTATTTTAATAGTTTTAAATTTTCTATAAAAAGCATACAGCTTAAGCAGGCATTTGACTTAGGAAGTTACAAATCTGATAAACGACTCTTGCCACTATAGCTAAGCTTTTGCTGACTAATCATAAAACCAAAAATACCGGCAAAAACGTACATGACAATTGAATAAATACCTGCAGGGATGGCAATGGTGACATTATTGAGGACAGAAATCGCAATCGTCATTGATACAGTTGTGTTGTGAATGCCGACTTCAAAGGTACAGGCGCGTGCCATCTTGTCTGGGATATCCATTAATAAAGGCAGGCAATAACCGAGAAACAGGCTGGAAAAACATAATATGGAAGTAGCAATCCCGATACTGGCAAAATATTCGATGATGTTAAAGCGCTCTTGGAAAATGGCATAAATCAAGAGCATGCTTAAAAAAGCGATAGATAGAAACCGCATTGGCATATGTACAATATCTGAAAGTTTTGGAAATTTTGCCCGAATCAGCATGCCGATCACAACCGGAATAATTGTAATCAGAAAAACCTGAGCCATTTTTTCAAGCGGTAAGCCGATGCCGGTATCCTGTCCTATAAAATAGTACAGGGACAGGTTCATAATAAAAGGTAAGGTGAAAATAGAAATAATCGTATTGATGGCGGTTAACGTGATATTAAGCGCCACATCACCTTTATAAAGATAGCTCAGCAGATTGGCAGTGGCACCTCCTGGAGAGGCAGCTAGCAGCATCATGCCTACAGCAAGCAATGGTGGCAGATCCAGTACCAGACAGATTAAAAAGGTTAAACCGGTTAAAATGACCAGTTGTGAGAATAAGACAATAAAAATCACCTTGGGATAACGACTAACATGCAGAAAATCCTTGACTGTTAACTGTAGTCCTAACCCCATCATCGTAATTGCCAAAGTAATCGGCAAAAACAAACTAAAAAACCCCGAATCCATGAAGTTTCCTTTTTATTATTCATTTTTTAGGTATGTTTTGAGTTTAGCGTAGATGAATAAATAAGCAATATAAAAACGGGTAAAATTTATGCATTTTACCCGTCAAGTTTCTGATTAAAAATATATTTAATCAGCTATATAGTGATTTACATCCCTGATTGAGATGGGGTTTGAGGCTGAGTTTGCATTTGTGGTTGAGACTGCATTTGTGACTGTGGACGTGGAGGGGTAAAGCCTAATGCACATTTACCATTGACCTGAGTGCCATTAATGGTTGCTGAAGTTTCGCCGCCTGAACTACAAGATGTATAAAGTTCAGGTTCATCGCCTTTGATATTGGTTGATGATGAAGGGAAGAACTGTTGCTGACAGGTACCATTCCAGATAATGCCGCGGTAAGCAAAACTTACAGGAGCGCCCTCTGATTTACCTTTACAAACTTGCTGGTATTTTTGGGCGTTATAAACCTTTTCGACTTTATCATTTGCTGAGGCTGCAAATGGAGCGAAACATAGACCGCAGAGCGCTGTTGCTAGGAAAATATTCTTATTCATCATGTATACCTTTGTTTGTAATGTGACCACTTTATAGATTAAAAACTAATCAATATTAAACAATATGAGTCGGGTAACTTTTTGAGTTTAGATGTTTAATTTATATAGTAAGTCTGCAAAGTTTAATTACATTGCTTTATAGGCGGACAGGGCAAATTCCAAAGGATAAATTCAAGTGATTTTGTCAACTTTGGAAGGAAGTTTGCTATAATGTTCAGCTATCCTTTTTCTATCTCTCTATTTACCACTATGCACTATCCTAAAGTATACGATGTCATTGTTATCGGTGGCGGTCACGCAGGTACGGAAGCAGCACTGGCTGCAGCACGTATGGGTCGACAGACATTACTCTTAACTCATAACATTGAGACTTTAGGGCAGATGAGCTGTAACCCGGCCATTGGCGGGATCGGTAAATCACATTTAGTGCGTGAAATTGATGCCTTGGGCGGTGCGATGGCGCTGGCTGCCGATAAAGGCGGTATTCAATTCCGTATTCTGAATTCACGTAAAGGCGCAGCAGTTCGTGCAACTCGTGCACAGGCTGACCGTGTTCGTTATAAAGCGGCGATTCGTGAGACTTTAGAAAATCAAGCGAATCTGGATATCTTTCAGCAAGCAGCAGATGACCTGATTGTTGAAGGCGATACTGTTAAAGGTGTCGTAACACAAATGGGTATTCGCTTTGATGCGAAAACTGTGGTGCTTACAGCAGGTACATTCTTAGGTGGTGTGATTCATATCGGTCTTAACAATGCTTCAGGTGGTCGTGCCGGCGATCCTCCTTCAATTTCACTAGCACATCGTTTACGTGAATTAAACTTGCCTGTAGGTCGTTTAAAAACTGGTACGCCACCACGTATTGATGCACGTTCAGTCGACTTCTCTGTCATGACACCGCAGCCGGGTGATTTCCCGTCTCCAACCATGTCATTTATGGGTGATGTGTCTATGCACCCTGAACAGGTGAATTGCTACATCACTCATACCAATGAACGTACTCATGAGATCATTCGTGGCGGTTTAGACCGTTCACCGATGTACACTGGTGTGATTGAAGGTGTAGGTCCACGCTATTGCCCATCGATTGAAGATAAGATTCATAAATTTGCTGATAAAGATTCACACCAAGTATTCCTTGAGCCTGAAGGCCTGGATACACATGAGCTTTATCCAAACGGTATTTCAACTTCTTTACCATTTGATGTTCAGTTTGAATTGGTGCGTTCAATCCGTGGTATGGAGAATGCACACATTCTTCGTCCGGGTTATGCGATTGAATACGATTACTTTAACCCGCAAGCATTGAAGTTCACTTTGGAAACCAAAGCGATCAATAACCTGTACTTTGCTGGTCAGATTAATGGTACTACTGGTTATGAAGAAGCGGGGGCACAAGGTCTGCTTGCAGGTTTGAATGCTGCACGTCGTGCATGGGATCAGGAACAATGGACACCAAAACGTGATGAAGCGTACATGGGTGTACTGGTTGATGACCTGATTACTTTGGGTACTAAAGAACCGTACCGTATGTTCACTTCACGTGCGGAATACCGTTTGATGCTTCGTGAAGACAATGCAGACCAACGTTTAACACCAGTCGGTCGTGAAATGGGTCTTGTAGATGATGAGCGTTGGGCTGCTTACTGCGAGAAAATGGAAGCGGTTGAACGTGAAACAGGTCGTTTGCAACACCTTTGGGCAGCGCCAAACAATCCAATGGGTAAAAAATTCGTTGAGATGACCGGAGCGGATCTTTCTAAAGAATGTTCTGCAATTGATTTGTTAAAACGTCCGAACATCACCTTCGCTCAAATTGCAGAATTGACAGGTTCAGAAGTTTCGCCACAAGTCGGTGATCAAATTGAGATTGCGGTGAAATACGAAGGTTATATCAACCGTCAGCATCAAGACGTTGCACAAATGAAACGTTTAGAGGAAACTAAGATTCCTGCTGATTTTGACTATGATGTTGTTTCAGGTCTTTCTCGTGAAATTACATTGAAGTTAAAAGATATTCGTCCTGAAACACTGGCTCAAGCAAGCCGTATTCCGGGTGTAACACCTGCGGCAGTTCAATTGGTGATGATTACGATTCGTAAGAATGCCCAAGCGAAAAAATCTGCATAAGATTTTGAAGTGATAAAAAACCCGCGTAATGCGGGTTTTTTATATTTAATGAAGTTAAAAAAATTAAAAGATCAATTATTTCATGAATAAATTCAGTAATTTTGCTATGTTAATTATGGGAAATGTACAACAATGAAGCTAAAACATGGATAGAGAAAAATACATACGGGGCGCGATTTACGGTTTACTTGTTGGTGATGCGGTAGGTGTGCCTTATGAGTTTAAAGTGCCGAGCCAGCTGCCTGATATTGAACAAATTGATATGATTCCCCCAAAAGGATTTGCGCGGACTTATGCCAGTCTTCCAATTGGAACGTGGTCAGATGATGGTGCACAAGCATTATGTTTGTTGGCCTCATTGTTAGATCAAAAGAAACTCAATCCTGAAGATTTTATGCAACGGATTTGCGATTGGTACCAATCAGGTTATATGGCTGTCGATGGTCAGGTATTCGATGTGGGAATTCAAACGGTTGATGCGATACATCGTTATCAATCGGGTATCTAGTTAAATCAAGTTGCGAAAAATGATGAATATGCCAATGGTAATGGTGCGCTGATGCGTGTATTGCCTTTAGCGCTCTGGCATCAAGGCTCTAATCGTGAATTAATAGAGGCGGCATTTATACAATCACATCTGACTCATGCGCATATCCGTTCTAAATTATGTTGTGCATTATATTGTTTATGGGTACGTAAAATTTTAGATGGTTGTTCTATTCAAGATTCATGGATAGAAGCAATTGAAATACTCAAGCGTGAATTGAGTGATCAGAATGGTGCGTTAGATGAGCTTGAGCACCATATTTTAAGTGATGACTGGGATCGACCGACAGGTACTGGCTATGTCGTAGATTGTTTAAAGTCGGCATATTACGCACTACAAGCTAGCGATTATGAAAAGGTGATTAAGACAGCAATTGCGCTGGGTAATGATACAGATACGACTGCATGTGTGGCGGGTGGTATAGCTGGTTTATATTATGGTGTAGATGCAATTCCATCATCTTGGATGAATCATTTACGAGGTAAAGAAATGGTGGAAGAATTGCTTGTGCAATGGTTGTAGAAATTTTCTAAAGAATGACTGCGATGATGTTGGGATTTGCTAAAATATTCAAAAGTTCCACATCTAGATCATTCCAATGCCATACCAACTCGTTGAACTCGATATCCAAGCCACAGACAACATCGCTTGCCCTCATTGCCATCAAGACATCATTAATTGGCAAGAAGAGCAGTATGTTCAACCCTGTGAACATACCTTATTTATTGCCATGGATATCGGTTTTGAATACATCACCGATGAATTTGAGCAAACCATGCAAAAAACGGTTGATGAGCTGCATGCCAATGATGACATCGTCAATATGTTCGAAGAAATCACTACAAGTACTTATCCGAATTATCTGATTTTAAAATCGGATCTAGGTGCGGCAGATTATTCGCGTTATATCGGTTTAACAGTGTAAGAATCTCATTACTATATAAGCAATAAAAAAGCACCCAAGGGTGCTTTTTTAATTTCAGGCCTGGCCTTCCACTTCTTCTACTTCATCATCATCTGCACTGTCCATGCCGAGTTCTTTCAGCTTACGGGTGAGCGTATTACGCCCCCAACCTAAAAGTTCCGCAGCATGACGCTTACGGCCACGGGTTTGTTGTAGTGCAGCATTAATGAGTGTGCGTTCAAACATTGGTGTAGCCACATCTAACAGCTTCATTTCGCCGTTTTTCAGTTTCTGGATTGCCCATTGACCCAGTAATTCATCCCAATGATGCGGCGCAATTTGATTCAGGTTTGGAATTGGAGCACCCGGATCTTGCTGCTGAATTGGAATCTGTTTTAATTCTGGTGGCAGATCTTCTGGATAAACTTCACGGCCTGTGATCATCACGGTTAGCCAGCGACAGGTATTTTCAAGCTGACGAACGTTCCCTTGCCAAGGCAGCTTCTGCATATATTCCTGAGTTTCAGGACGTAAGATTTTAGGATTTACACCCAGTTCTTTACCTGCACGCGCCAAGAAGTGCTGTGCCAGCATCGGAATATCTTCAGAGCGATGCGCCAGTTTAGGAATATGAATACGAATCACGTTTAGACGGTGATACAAGTCTTCGCGGAAGCGGCCGTCATGTACCAGTTTTTCCAAGTCCTGATGCGTTGCAGCCACAATACGTACATCAACTTTAACCGGAATGTGACCACCAACGCGATAGAATTCACCATCAGCTAGGACACGTAACAAACGTGTTTGTGTTTCAAAAGGCATGTCACCAATTTCATCCAGGAACAGCGTACCGCCGTTGGCCTGTTCAAAACGGCCTTGACGTTGCGTATTTGCACCGGTAAAAGCACCTTTTTCATGACCAAACAATTCAGTCTCAATCAGGTCTTTTGGAATCGCCGCCATGTTCAGTGCAATAAACGGTTTATTGCTACGAGGTGAATGGCGGTGCAGCGCATGCGCTACCAGTTCTTTACCTGTACCTGATTCACCATTAATCAGCACGGTAATATGTGATTGCGATAAACGGCCAATCGCACGGAAGACTTCCTGCATGGCTGGTGATTCACCAATAATCTCAGTCGATTGAATCGTTGGAGTAGACTTGGCAGATTCTTGCTGCTGTAATTTGGTGATATGCAAAATTGCACGATTAACCAGTGCCAATGCTTCATCAATATCAAATGGTTTTGGCAGGTATTCAAAAGCACCTGTTTGATAGCTGGATACCGCAGATTCCAGATCTGAATGCGCCGTCATAATAATAACCGGCAGATCAGGATTGGTATTTTTCACCTTGCCTAAAAAGGTCAGACCATCAATACCTGGCATACGGATATCGGTCAGTATCACATCAGGTGCATCTACGCCCAACTGATCAAGTGCTGACTGGGCTTCTTCAAAACTGGTAACGTCGAAGCCTTCTTCTTTAAATGTTTTTTCTAGTACCCAACGCATGGCACGATCGTCATCAATCACCCATATTTTATTTCGCGACATGATCTGACTCCCAAGGTAAAAATAAGCTAAATACGGTTTTTCCTGGAACTGACTGGCATTCAATCATTCCGTTATGTTGATGCATAATATTTTGAGCAATGCTGAGACCTAGTCCGGTACCTTTGGCA
This sequence comes from Acinetobacter sp. YH12108, assembly GCF_013419055.1. NCBI lineage: Bacteria > Pseudomonadati > Pseudomonadota > Gammaproteobacteria > Moraxellales > Moraxellaceae > Acinetobacter > Acinetobacter sp. YH12108. Next base: position 47,441 of record NZ_VPAW01000003.1, read on the forward strand.
CGGCTGGTCACCAGCGGGTAGAACACAGCTTCGATAATATCGTCTGGAACACCCGGACCATTATCTTCAATGTCGATTCGAACCACAGATCGGTGAATCACACCACTAATGGTATAAAGACGCTGAATCCGGGTTCTTAAAATAAGTTCCGGTTGATGCTCGACAAAGAAATCCTTGTTTTCTGTCATGGCCTGAACGGCATTCACGCAGATATTTAGCATGACCTGAATGAGCTGATCGCGATCTGCCAGAACTTCTGGCAGGGACAGATCATAGTCCCGGGTAATTTTAATTTTCTTTTTAGTCTGATTCACAATCAGTGAGCGGACGCGTTCTAAAGGCTCATGCACATTGACCATTTCATAGCTTGGTAACTGGCGTGAACCGAGCATGCTATCTGCCAGATTTCTCAGGCGATCCACTTCACTAATAATAATGTCAGTGAACTCTTTATATTTTGGATCTTCAAGGCTACGTGCCAGAAGCTGGGTTGCACCACGAATGCCACCGAGTGGATTCTTGATCTCATGTGCAACACCACGAATTAATTGGCGCGCAACTTGATGCTGCTGGATATAGTTTTCTTCACGTGAGATTTTCAGCATACGGTCACGCTGATTCAGCTCGATCAACAATAAAGGATGATTTCGCTTGCCCGCATTGAGCAGGGAAACCGTATAGTCCACATGAATGTCTTTAAAGTTGACGATGATCGTCGCCTCACGGCGAGTATAAGGTTGGCCAGTATGCAGTGTGTTATAGAGAGATTCTTCAGTATTGAATTCATCTGTTGGCGCTTGCAGTATATTTAATACCGGCGTGCCTGATGCGCGTAACAGGCTGACATCAAACATAGCCTCGCAGGCTGTATTTAAGTAATAAATATTCAGATGACTATCAACCAGCATAATGGCAGTGGTCAGGTTGTCCACCAAAAGGCGATAGTCGATGGAAAGAGGCTGATCCATTAGCGGTGGTTTTCCTGTATTAAAATGGCGCAATGGCATCTTCATAAAGCAAAATAACAATTTCAAAGTTCAGATTTGAGGCAAAATAAGCAAGATGCACGCCAACTTTAGAACTCTTGTTAAAATTTTGCTGAAAAATGCACGAAATCTGACAGGGATGCCCAATCAAACTCAGGTATAACGGATTAAATTGAGGCTGTAAACCTAAAATGATTCATTTTGGTGCATAAGCTTTTATATTGAATATTTTATGGCGTTATTTTAGTGCGTGATGCAAAGAGTGGCCATTTCAACTATTTTTATGATGCGAAAAGACATACAATACGCGCATTCTAGTGGAGCGCAGATTCATGAAGTCCCCCAAAGTCGGTTTTGTATCTTTAGGTTGTCCTAAGGCATTGGTAGATTCTGAACGAATTTTAACTCAGTTAAAGACTGAAGGTTATGATGTCGCATCGGATTATGACGGTGCTGATTTAGTAGTAGTAAATACCTGTGGTTTTATTGAATCTGCAGTACAAGAGTCTTTAGATGCCATCGGTGAAGCGATGAGCGCGAATGGTCGTGTAATCGTAACAGGTTGTCTAGGAAAAGACGAAGATAAAATTCGCCAAATGCACCCGAACGTCCTGAAAGTGACAGGTGCAGCGGCCTATGAAGAAGTGATGGATGCGGTACATGAATATGTTCCTGAGCCGCCAAAACACAATCCATTTATTGATTTAGTTCCTGAGCAAGGCATTCGTCTTACTCCGAAACACTATGCGTACTTGAAAATATCAGAAGGCTGTAACCACCGTTGTACCTTCTGCATCATTCCAAGTATGCGTGGTGATCTGGTTTCCCGTCCAGTTGGTTCTGTGCTTGAAGAAGCTGCAGCACTGAAACGTTCAGGTGTCAAAGAAGTACTCGTGATCTCCCAAGATACTTCTGCTTATGGTGTCGACACCAAATACAAACTGGACTTCTGGAACGGCCAGCCAGTTAAAACCAAATTCTATGACATGTGTGAAGCATTGGGTCAATTGGGCATCTGGGTGCGTCTGCACTATGTCTATCCATATCCACACGTAGATGCCGTGATCGATTTGATGGCTCAAGGCAAAATCCTGCCTTATCTGGATATTCCATTCCAGCATGCCAGCCCAAGAATCCTGAAACTGATGAAACGTCCAGCGCACAGTGAAAATACACTGGAGCGTTTAAAAGTATGGCGTGAGAAATGTCCTGACCTAGTCATCCGTTCTACATTTGTGGTGGGTTTCCCGGGCGAAACTGAAGAAGATTTCCAGATGCTTCTGGACTGGCTGAAAGAAGCACAACTGGATCGTGTGGGCTGTTTTACTTATTCACCAGTTGAAGGTGCGACAGCGAATGATCTTCCAGACCATGTGCCGGAAGAGATCAAGCAAGAACGTTATGAACGTTTCATGCAGGTTCAGCAGGAAATTTCAGCAGCGAAGCTACAAAAACGTATTGGCCAGAAAATGACTGTGCTAGTCGATGACCTGGAAGAAGAATTCCCGGTTGCTGTAGCACGCTCATATGCGGATGCGCCTGAAATTGATGGTAATGTTTTTGTTGAAGATATCGACAAAAGTGTGATTAAGGCAGGGGATTTGCTTGAAGTCGAAATCACTGATGCAGATGAATATGATTTATTTGCTAAGCTGATCTCAATCAAGTCTGCTTAAGATTTTGAATTAAAAGAATTTATATTAAATAATTTGGAGTTTTATGATGTTGGATTCTAAAAAGCCACGATTTGGTCGCATCCTGCTAAAGCTATCTGGTGAAGCACTGGCAGGGAACAAAGACATGGGTATCGATGCACAAGTGCTCGATCAGATGTCACTTTCTATTGCGCATCTCGTGGGTTTGGGTGTACAAGTCGGTATCGTCGTGGGCGGTGGTAACCTGTACCGTGGTAGCCAGTTGCAAAAAGACGGTCTTGTTGGTCGTGTAACTGGTGACCAGATGGGTATGCTGGCAACTGTCATGAACGGTCTGGCATTACGCGATGCTTTGGTACGCCGTAATATCAAAACCCGTTTGATGTCTGCATTACCGATTGGTGCAGTGGTTGAATCTTATTCTAGCCGCGATGCCATCCGTCATCTGACTCAAGGTGAAGTGTGCGTATTTGTTGCGGGTACAGGTAATCCGTTCTTTACTACGGATACAGCAGCATGCTTGCGTGGTATCGAGATTGAATCTGACCTGATCCTGAAAGCTACTAAGGTTGATGGTGTTTACAACAAAGATCCAAGCAAATACGAAGATGCCGTGAAATACGATACTTTGACATTTGATCAGGTGCTGGACGAGAAGTTGGGCGTCATGGATTTAACCGCGATCTGCTTATGTCGTGACCACAATGTGCCACTTCAAGTATTTGACATGAACAAATCTGGCGCATTGCTTTCAGTGGTGATGGGTGAAAAAGAAGGAACTCACGTCACCAATTAATGACGTGAGCTACAAAGCCCTTTATACTACCTCCTAATTTAGTAAATACATCTTTTAAGAATTAAGTAAGGAAGATCATATGATTAACGATCTTAAAAAAGACGCAGAAGAGCGTATGAACAAGTCTCTTGACTCGTTAGAACATGGTTTCGCTAAAGTTCGTACCGGACGTGCGCATCCATCAATTTTGAACGGCGTCATGGTTCCTTACTACGGCTCTGATGTGCCATTGAATCAGGTTGCAAACGTAGGCGTGGAAGATTCACGTACATTGCTGGTTCAACCATTTGAACGTTCAATGGTTGCTGCGATTGATAAGGCGATCCGTGAGTCTGATCTTGGTTTGAACCCGATTACTGCTGATGCGATCCGTGTACCGATGGCTGCACTAACTGAAGAAACCCGTCGTGACATGCAGAAAGTTGCACGTAACGAAGCTGAAAATGCCAAAGTTGCGATCCGTAATATCCGTCGTGATGTATTGGGTGACATCAAAGCATTGTTGAAAGAAAAAGAAATTTCTGAAGATGATGAACGTCGTGCATCTGACGAAATTCAGAAAATCACAGACAAATTTGTTGCTGAAGTTGACAAGCGCTTGGCTGCGAAAGAAGCTGAATTGATGAAGGTCTAATTCATCAATGACCGCTTCTGAAGAAAATTCTCGTCTTCCAAAACATGTTGCCATCATCATGGATGGCAACAATCGTTTTGCCAAAAAAAATCAGATGCAGAAAGGCGATGGACACCGTGAAGGAAAAACGGTTCTAGACCCGATTGTTGAACATTGTAGAAAAAGAAATATCCAGGCTTTAACGGTCTTTGCATTCTCCAGCGAAAACTGGAACCGTCCCCAATATGAGGTCGACCTGCTCATGAAGTTGTTGGAAGACACGATTCATGAACAGTTGCCACGTATGCAAAAATTTAATATTGCTTTACGTTTTATTGGTGATCGGTCGCGTTTATCTCCTGAACTGCAAGCATTGATGTTGCAAGCAGAACAAAGGACTGCTAATTTCGATAGTATGACGCTTACCATTGCAATCAGCTATGGTGGAATGTGGGACATGGCACAAGCTGCGAAGCAGATTGCTGCGGATGTTTTAACAAATAAATTAGATCTTGAAGCAATTGATACTGATGTGTTCGGTCAATATGTCAGTTTGAGTGACTTGCCGCCTGTTGATCTGCTGATTCGTACCGGTGGAGATTTCCGCCTGTCCAATTTCCTGCTCTGGCAGGCAGCATATGCAGAGCTGTATTTTACTGAGACCTTATGGCCAGAATTTACCGTAGAGGAATTCGATGACGCACTTGCTGTATTTGGCGGGCGCGAACGTCGTTTTGGTAAAACATCAGAGCAGATTCTTCAAGAAAGACTTGAGAATTAATACACATGTTTGAGCGGATTATAACCGCATTGGTGCTGGTCGCAGTCGTACTGAGCTGTATGTTTGCGACCAAATCACAATATCCAATGTTCGCATTGATGGTTGTGGCTGCCGGGGTGGCAGGCTATGAGTGGTTTAAACTCATGCCGCGAAAATGTAAAAATGTAATCAAGCCAGTGGCGTGGGGTTATGGTCTACTGACTGCAGCCTTATCTGCACTGGCTTTATACTATTGGGATGTGGCCTTATTATTATGGTCGGCATCTATCCTGACCTGGTTGCTGAGTATCTACTGGGTTAAAACCTATCCTGATTATGATGGCTGGTACAATGTCAGCTTGCACGGCATCGGGATTGTACTGGTTTCTGCTGCTGTTACAGCAATCTTCTCGGTTTGGCTAAACTCCCCATGGTGGTTGATGTACCTGTTTCTGCTGGTATGGGGTGCAGACAGTGGCGCTTACTTTGTTGGACGCAAATTCGGCAAGAAAAAACTCGCACCAAATGTCAGCCCAAACAAGTCGGTAGAAGGTCTATACGGCGGTATTCTTACCTCCATGCTCATCGTGGTTGTCGTCGCTTCACTTTATCTGGATATGACCTGGCCAGAGCTATGTCTGTTCCTGATCCTTTCTGTTATTACCGTGTTTAGTTCAGTGCTAGGTGACTTGTTTGAATCCATGATTAAGCGTCGTGCTGGAATCAAGGATTCGGGCCGTATTTTGCCGGGTCATGGTGGTGTACTAGATCGTATTGATTCTTTGCTTGCTGCAGCTCCTATCTTTGCAACAGGCATATATGTTTTAAAACTTATTGGCGTAGATTTATAAATGTCACAAGCTGTTTGTATACTGGGTGCTACAGGTTCAATTGGTCAAAGTACTTTAAAAATTTTGCAGCAACATCCTGAAGCTTACTCGGTTTTCGCTGTGACAGCGCAAAGTCGTATTACTGAGCTGGCAGAAATCTGTCAGCAGTACCGTCCTAAAGTGGCGGTAGTACCTGCAAATAAAGTCGATGAACTTTCTCAGTTGCTACAAGTGCAGGGCTTATCAGATATCGAAATTCTTCAGGATGAAGCGGGCTTAATTTCAGTCGCAGAGCATGCTGATGTTGATATCGTGATGGCAGCAATAGTCGGGGCGGCAGGTCTGCTTTCTACCTTGGCTGCAGTCAAAGCGGGTAAGCGTGTCCTATTGGCCAATAAAGAAGCCTTGGTCATGTCTGGTGACATCATGATGCAAGCCGCGCGAGATTATGGTGCACTCTTGTTGCCAGTCGACTCTGAACATAATGCTATTTTCCAATGCCTGCCTCAAAACTACTTTGATGCCGAACGCAATGGTCAACCTAAGCTCGGTGTTCATCAGATTTTACTGACTGCTTCTGGCGGTCCATTCCTGAACTATTCTCTTGAACAATTGCATGATGTGACACCTGCCCAAGCCTGCAAACATCCAAACTGGTCAATGGGGCAAAAGATTTCCGTAGATTCAGCTACTTTAATGAATAAAGGGCTGGAACTTATCGAAGCGTGTCATTTGTTTGCAGTTCAAGAACAATTTGTTACAGTTGTTGTGCATCCACAGAGTATTATTCATTCCATGGTGCAATATGTGGACGGGTCAACATTGGCACAAATGGGCAACCCGGATATGGGCACGCCAATTGCACATGCTTTGGCATGGCCACAACGGATCAGTACCCATATCCCGGCTCTGGATTTGTTTAAGCATTCACAACTGAATTTTCAGGAACCGGATGTGGTTCGTTTTCCGGCACTGAAATTAGCGCGTCAAGCCATGAAGAGTGGTGGAATTGCGCCTACAATTTTGAATGCGGCCAATGAAATTGCAGTTGCTGCATTTTTAAATCAGCAAATCAGATTTACCCAAATTCCTCAGGTGGTTGAAACTGTCCTGAACCAGATGGACAATCAACCAGCACAGGATCTGGATACTATCTTGCATGCAGATCACACAGCACGAGGTTTATCACAGCAATATGTTGTGAATAAAGGAAGTTAAGACATGAACGCCTTGTTTATTATTGCAGCCGCAATCCTATTACTCGGTCCCTTAATTGCGATTCACGAGTTTGGTCACTACATTGTGGCACGTAAACTGGGCGTTAAAGTACTGGTCTATTCCATTGGTTTTGGACCAACCCTTCTAAAGTGGACTTCCAAAAAATCCGGTATCCAATATCAGCTTTCAGCTTTGCCTTTGGGTGGTTATGTCAAAATGCTGGACGAGCGTGAAGGCAGTGTGGCAGAAGAAGACTTGCCTAAAGCCTTTAACCGTCAGCATCCCTGGAAACGTATTGCCATCGTTGCTGCGGGTCCTCTCATTAACCTGCTTTTAGCTGTTGTCCTGTTTTGGGTACTTTTTTTACCTGCACAGGAACAGCTGAATACTCGTGTAGGTAAGGTCTTACCAAACACACCTGCAGCCGCGGTACAGATGCAGCCGGGCGACAAGATTGTCGCTGTAGATGGTACACAAGTCGAAACTTGGGAAAAACTGAGTTATGCCTTGGTAGATCGTGTGGGTGAAACTGGTGTGGTTTCGATTCAGGCAGATCGTGCGGGTGAAAACAAGATATTCCAGTTACCAATTCAAGACTTTCTTAAAGATCAAAGTCAGTCACCTCTTGATACACTAGGTTTCTTGCCATATCGTCCGGAAATTCCGGCTGTGGTGAGCAAACTGAGTGAAGATGGTGCAGCCATTCGTCAGGGTCTTAAAGAAGGTGACAAGATTCTGGCGATTGATGGTGTACAGATGAAAGACTGGTTCGATGTGGTACAAGTGGTACAGGCATCACCAGAAAAATTACTTAGGATAGATGTATTACGTGGTAATCAGGTCGTGCATCTTCAGGTCATGCCGCAAGGCAAACGTGACAATATGGGGAATGTAACCGGTATGCTCGGAGTTCAAAGCGATCCGGGCAAGGTGACAATTCCTGCTGAATATAAACAGACGATTCACTATACGCCTGTTGAGGCGATGGTGATGGCCTTTGACAAGACAGCACATCTGTCTTCAATGATTCTGAACTCGATCGTCAAAATGGTACGTGGTCTGATTGGTCTGGATAATCTTTCTGGCCCGATTACCATTGCCAAAGTGGCGGGACAAAGCGCGGAAATGGGTTGGGAAACTTTTATTTCCTTTATGGCGCTAATGAGTGTAAGTTTAGGGATATTAAACTTATTGCCAATCCCAATGCTTGATGGCGGACATCTGGTTTATTATTTTATCGAATTAATTCGTGGTAAACCTGTTTCTGAACAAATACAATTGATTGGATTAAAAATTGGTATGGTACTGCTCGGCAGTATGATGCTTTTGGCATTATTTAATGACTTTATGCGTTTATAATAACGTAAATGGAATAATTAACAGCGGAAAAGACTGGCATGCAGCACACACATTTATTTATGCCTTTGGCACTCGTTAGTGCAATGGCAGTAGCACAACAAGTATATGCGGCAGAAGACTTCATTGTACAAGATATAAAATTTGATGGATTGGTGCGTTTAACTCCTGAAAATGTGTACGGCTTGGTGCCAATCAACAGTGGTGACCGGGTGAATGATCCGATTATTGCCAATGCGATTCGTAGCCTGTATGCATCTGGGCTATTTGATGACATTAAAGCCATTCAGCAGGGCAATACCTTGGTATTCCAGGTCGTAGAACGTCCGGTAATTTCGAAAATTGAGCTGAAAGGCAATAAGCTGATTCCAAAGGAAGCACTGGAAGAAGGCCTGAAAAAAATGGGTCTGGCTGAAGGTGAGGTACTGAAGAAATCTGCACTGCAAACAGTCGAAACCGAGCTGGAACAGCAATATATGCAGCAAGGTCGTTATGATGCCGATATTACGGTAACAACGACACCGCGACCAAATAACCGCGTTGAAGTGCTGATTGATTTTGTTGAAGGTAAAGCCGCTAAAGTTTTTGATATCAATATTATCGGCAATACTGTCTTTAAAGAATCAGATATCAAGCAGGCTTTCGCTGTTAAAGAAAGTGGCTGGAGCTCGGTCATTTCACGTAATGACCGTTATGCACGTGAAAAAATGGCTGCGAGCCTGGAAGCTTTACGTGCGATGTATCTGAACCGTGGTTACATCAACTTCAATATTACCAATTCAAGTCTGAACCTGAGTGAAGATAAAAAGAATGTCTTTATTGAAGTTTCAGTCAATGAAGGCGAACAGTTTAAGTTTGGACAAACCAAATTCTTGGGCGATGCGCTTTATAAACCTGAAGAGTTACAAGCTTTGCAGTTGTATAAAGAAGGCGACACTTACTCTCAGGAACGAGTGAATGCGGTCAAACAGCTATTGCTACGTAAATATGGTAATGCTGGTTATTACTATGCTGAAGTAAATGTTGTACCTCAAATCAATAACGAAACTAAACAGGTTGACCTGAACTACTATATTAATCCGGGTCAACAAGTAACTGTGCGTCGGATCAACTTCACAGGTAATTCTAAAACTGCCGATGAAGTATTGCGTCGTGAAATGCGCCAGATGGAAAGTGCGCTGGCAAGCAATGAGAAGATTGACCTGTCTAAAGTACGTTTAGAGCGTACTGGTTTCTTTAAAACAGTTGATATCAAACCTGTTCGTATTCCAGGATCACCGGATCAAATTGATTTGAATGTGGCAGTTGAAGAACAGCATTCAGGTACAAGTACTCTAGCTGTTGGTTTCTCTCAAAGTGGTGGTGTAACGTTCCAGGCTGGATTAAGTCAGACTAACTTCCTGGGTACAGGGAACAGCGTTTCGATTGATCTGTCACGTTCTGAAACTCAAGATTATTATAACTTGAGTGTAATGGACCCGTACTTCACGATTGATGGTGTACGTCGCGGTTATAATCTTTACTACCGTAAAACAAAGTTGGATGATGACTATAACGTAAATAACTATGTTACAGACAGCTTGGGTGGCGGTATTAATTTTGGTTATCCAATTGATGAGAACCAGAGTGTAAGTTTGGGTCTGAATATAGACCAGACTGAAGTTACTACAGGGCCATACGTATCTACATATGTGGCTGACTATCTGGAACGTAATGGCGGTAAAGAAACCAAGCGTGGTGACTTCTGTCCAGGTCAGGTTGAATCTGCAACAGGCAACTGTGTAGATGCAGATGGTGATCCACTTGATACTATTTCATATGGTCAAGAGTTTAAGGGTGATTTCTTGACCTATAACCTGAATCTGGGTTGGTCTTATAACACCTTGAACCGTCCAATGTTCCCGACTACAGGTATGTCACATCGTGTCAATGCAGAAATTGCCTTGCCGGGTAGTGATGTGGAATATCAAAAGCTCACCTATGACGCTCAAGCTTTCTTCCCATTAGGCAAAGACTTTGTTCTGCGTGGTTATGGTCGTTTAGGTTATGGTAATGACCTGCCTTTCTATAAGAACTTCTATGCCGGTGGTTATGGTTCGGTACGTGGTTATGAAAACAGTACCTTAGGTCCTAAATATCCAGGCGTATATTTCTCTGACATCGGCCGAACTGATCCATCCCCAGAAGAAGTGGGCGGTAATGCTTTAGTTCAGTTTGGTACTGAGTTAGTGCTGCCTGTTCCATTTAAGGGAGATTGGGCGCGTCAGGTTCGTCCAGTACTCTTTGCTGAAGGTGCTCAAGTATTTGATACTCAGTGTGATGTATCTAATGATAATATTTTCGTGAATGGCAGCTCGATTAGTGGTAAACAGTACTGTAAAGATAACTTTGGTTTCGATGCAGGCAATATGCGTTATAGCGTAGGTGCTGGTTTCACCTGGATTACCATGATTGGTCCATTATCACTGAGCTATGCATACCCGTTGAATGATAAAGACGGTGATGAAACTCAAAATGTTCAATTTGAAATTGGACGTACTTTCTAAGAATACTTTGATCTTAAATACAGATTTTGCTCATAAAGCCATCAGGTTTTGTGAGCAAAATTTTTTGAATGGGTAAAAACATGAAAAAAATGATGATGGCAATGGGTATTGCTTTAGCGAGTTTAACTTCATTGTCACATGCGGATGATTACGGAATTGTTGATCTGGAAAAAGTAGTACAAAACAGTACCTATTTAAAGCAGCAAAATGCCACTCTGGAAAATGAAATCAAGCCGCAAACTGCCCAGATTGCACAGTTTCAAAAAGACCTTGCTGCAATCAAGCAAAAAGGCCAGGCTGCAAAAACACAGGCAGAACGTGAAAAAATAGCCAAAGAATTTGAAGGCAAAGCGACTCAACTGGCAGGTGTACAGCAACAGGTACAGGCAACTGTACAAACGCGCATGCAAAGTGTAAATAAGGCTTTTGAAGGAAATTTGAAGCGTGCTGCTGAACAATTACGCCAAGAAAACAAGCTAGATGTGGTTTTAAATAAAAATTCCGTACTTGCTTATGACGCGAAGTATGATTTAACTGATAAAATGATTCAAAAGGTTAATGCAATTAAATAATCGATGAATTATCAAAAACTTCAGTTAGCTGACCTCGCTCGTCTTGTCCAAGGTGAGTATGTAGGTCAGGCAGATTTATGTTTGAGAGGTTTGGCAAGTCTTGAAAATGCAACCTCTCATGACCTTGCATTTGTCAATGCAGATAAATATCTGGAACAGGCAACTCAGAGTAAGGCGGGCGCTTTAATTGTGACTGCTGAATTAAAAGAGCAGCTAACTTCCCAGCAGAACTTCATTGTCGTAGCCAATCCTTATCTGGCTTTTGCAATTCTGACTCACGTTTTTGAGAAAAAACATACGACTCAGGGAATTGAAAGTACCGCACAAATTCATCCATCTGCCATCATTGCTGACAGTGCCTATATTGGCCACTATGCCGTCATTGGTGAGAATTGTGTGGTGGGTGAAAATACGATTATCCAGTCACACGTTCAGATCGACGACCAGGTTGAAATTGGTCGGGACTGTTTTATTGATGCACATGTGACTTTAACAAGTGCTACAAAAATCGGTAATCGTGTTCGGATCCATGCCAATACCGTGATTGGTAGTGAAGGTTTTGGGTTTGCACCTTATCAAGGTAAATGGCATCGAATTGCCCAGTTGGGTTCAGTCCGTATTGCAGATGATGTCCGGATCGGTTCAAACTGTAGTATTGACCGGGGTGCACTGGATGACACAATTCTGGAACAAGGTGTCATTATTGATAATCTTGTGCAAATTGCCCATAACGTCAAGATTGGTGAAAATACTGCGATTGCAGCCAAATGCGGGATTGCCGGTAGTACCACAATTGGCAAAAACTGTATTCTCGCGGGAGCCTGTGGGGTAGCAGGACACCTACATATCACCGATAATGTGACCTTGACAGGAATGTCAATGGTGACAAATAACATTACTGAAGAAGGTACTTATTCTTCAGGCATGGGATTGTTGCCAAATCAGCAATGGAAACGCACAGTGGTTCGCTTAAGACAATTAGCAGATGTGCCATTGACCCAGTTGGTGAAACGATTGGATCATATGCAATCTCAAATTGAGTCCATTGAATCAACATTTAAGTTGCGTAAATAATTATGATGACAGAGTCGAATTTGCCTACATTCACGAAGCCTGAATTGCCAATGAATATTCAAAAGATTCGTGAATATTTGCCCCATCGCTATCCATTCTTACTGGTTGATCGCGTTGTCGATATTACCGAAAATGGCATTGTTGGTTATAAAAACGTCTCAATTAATGAAGAGTTTCTGCAAGGCCATTTTCCGAACTATCCAATCATGCCAGGCGTATTGATTGTAGAGGCATTAGCGCAGATCTCAGGTATCCTTGGTTTTGTCATGAATAATGAAACTCCAAAAGAAGGTTCATTATTTCTTTTTGCTGGCGCTGAGAAGGTTCGATTTAAAAAACAAGTGGTTGCTGGCGACCAATTAGTACTTAAATCTGAATTAGTGATGCAAAAACGTGGCATTTATAAATATAATTGTATTGCCACAGTAGATGGCATTGTCGCAACAACCGCGGAAATTATGGTTTCCCATCTGAAAGTCGAGCAGGCATGAGCAATAATCCCCTAATTCATCCAACTGCCATCATTGACGCATCTGCAGTAATTGCTGCAGATGTACAGATTGGCCCTTACTGTATTATTGGGCCAAATGTCACGATTGGTGCTGGTACCAAACTGCATTCACATGTCGTGGTGGGTGGTTTCACACGTATTGGTGAACATAATGAAATTTTTCAGTTCGCCAGTGTCGGTGAAGTCTGCCAGGATCTGAAATATGCAGGCGAGGAAACCTGGCTGGAAATTGGTGATTATAACAAGATCCGTGAACACTGCAGTCTGCACCGTGGTACGGTGCAAGACAAAGGTATTACCAAGATTGGCAGTCATAACCTGTTAATGGTAAATACCCATATTGCACATGACTGTATGGTTGGTGATCATAATATTTTCGCAAATAATGTCGGTGTGGCGGGTCACGTACACGTAGGCGATTATGTCGTGATTGGTGGTAACTCAGGTATTCACCAGTTCTGTAAAATTGACTCTTACAGCATGATTGGTGGTGCTTCACTGATTCTGAAAGATGTTCCTGCCTATGTGATGGTATCGGGTAACCCGGCCCATGCATTTGCCATGAATGTTGAAGGCATGCGTCGTAAAGGCTGGTCGAAAGACGTGATTAATGGTTTACGTGAATCCTTTAAGCTAATTTACAAGTCTGGCTTAACGACTCAGGAAGCCATCGAGAAAATCCGTAACGAGATTCTTCCAGAAGTTTCAGAAGCACAACGTCTGATTGATTCACTCGAACAATCAAAGCGTGGCATTGTGCGCTAAGCTAAATAAATGAAAGTAGAATTAAAAAAAAGACACCTTCGTGGTGTCTTTTTTTATGGGAATTTTATCTACTTCAAAAATTTAACTTCTTCAGCTTTCGGATAGTTCTTGAGTAGTTTCGCTTTATATTGCGAAGCAAGAGTAGTGTTCTTTTCGACATCCTTACTAATATTATAAAGCTGATAAAGGGCAGTAGAGGCTTTTGCAGAATTCGGATAGCGGTCAACCACGATCAGATAATTCTTCTTTGCTTCATTAAAATTCGGTGGGTCAATCGACAGGTTAAATTCGGCTAACCAGAAGTGAGCATTGCTGATATAGACGCTATTCGGATTATTCTTGATGAAATTCTGCATGGGTGCAATGGCTTTAGCTGCACCACCATTTTTATAGGCATCCAGTGCAATGGTATAAGCCGCTTTTTCCTGCTCACTCGGCTGTTGCGTTGTAGATGCCTGATTGGTCGCTACTGGAGCATTAGAGCTTACACTGGGAGAAATATCCTGTTGGTTATCCTCCGCGGGAGTATCTTCAGCAGGTTCAATTTTTTGCTGTAATAGTTCCAGACGTTGATCCAGATCGGCATAGCGGTTGGTTAATTCGCTCTTTAATCTCTCGATCTCATTTTCTTGTTCTTCGATTTTTCCACGTAAACTGCGTAGATCATTTTCAAGCTGCTGGTTTTTTTGCATAAGCTGCCAGCTGGTATTGGTCTGAGGTGCATCTGCGCCTGTAGCAATGGCAGATTGAGTGCTGATATTATTTGATTGAGCACCTTGGCTGAGTCCACGTGATTCGATAGGAATCGCAGCAAAAAGAGAGGTTGTACAGAGTGCAGTGAGGGCACACAATACCTGTTTCTTAAACATCATATAAGTTCCATGATTCTTGGCGAGATTATGTATCCGCAGCTCATTTATTCTAAAAGAGATAACCCGTTTATAGCTTCACATTTAAAACGGCATTTTTAGAAATTGCAACAAGGTTTTACAAAGATCATGTGAATTTCGATATTCATGAATTAATTGTGAAGAATATTAAAAAATCAGCATCTTGGGGCATATTGTTTTTAAAATAATCAAACGGATAGCTTATGCCGAAAATTTGAAATACAGCCCTTGCAACTTCAATAAAAATCTCTATACTCTGTTCCTGTAATGGTAGCCCTGCCGGTTACTTCGCAATTGTACTCTATGAACCCCGCCAGGACCGGAAGGTAGCAACGGTAGTAGATCTATGATGTGCCGGAGCTTTGCTGGTAGGGTTGCCACCAGATTTATAATTATAAAATTTCTCTATTCTCTCTTTATTTTTCAATCTTAATCTTCATTGTTTTCCCTTTCTTTAATGTTTACTTTTAAATTTCTATCTAATGCCGCTTCCTTGGATACTTGAATTGTTTGGAACATTGAAATTCAATCATGAAAATAGATTATCTTAATTTGAGCTTTTGAAAGCTTTTTGCTGTTTGAGATTAATTGTAATAAGGGAAACTATTTAAGCAGGATGGCAAAGAGGAAAATAAAAAATAGCCTAAGCATATTTTTCACAAATACAAAAGAATTAATCTTCGGCCTTGCGGCTAATCGCTTTCATGATCGCATCCATTTCAAAACCACGATACATTAGAAAACGGATCTGTTTGGCTTTAAGTTTTGGGTCTTTCGTCACTTCTGGACCATATTTTCTAAGCTTCAGTTCATAAGCCTGTTGTACCCAGTCCGTTTCTTTTAGTTCTTCACTGATCAGGGCAGTATCAATTTTTTTGCTTTTCAGCTTCATTTTAATCTGATTGGGACCTTTGCCTTTACGCTTTTGGCTCGATAACATGATTTCAGCGACACGCTGGTCGCTCTGATAATTTTCTCTAGATAGTTCCTCAACCAAAGTGACCACTTCATTACGATCTTCTGCATAAAGCGCCAGTTTCTCAATGAGTTCAGCTTTGGAGTATTCTTTACGAGTTAGTACAGCAAAGGCATAAGAACGCAAACGGGTGCCGGTTAGACCGGGTTTCTTCTGCTCTTTATCGGAGTTACCAAATAAGCTGTCTTCCGGATCAAATTCTGGCAAAGTCTGTGACTCAATAGGTGCAGGAGTGACTGAGTCTTCAGCATCACCAAACTGCTGTTTAATCGCGTCATAGTCCAAAAGTTTGCTGAATTTTGCGTCTGACATATTGATCTCGATAAAAATATCTATTCCATAATAACAAAAACGCCCCGTAGGGCGCTCTGTTATGACGTTCAAGGATTATGCATCCAGAAAGTCTGCTGGTTCTTCTTCGTCTTTATCTTCGACTACTTTGCCTGTAGTAAGCAGTTGCTCACGGATCAGTTTTTCAATAGTATCCGCCAGCTCTTTGTGTTCTTCCAGATAACGGATGGTATTGTTCTTACCTTGGCCAATCTTGTCGCCTTGATATGAATACCATGCACCCGCTTTCTGAACAATTTCTTGCTGTACTGCAAGGTCAATCAGTTCACCAAGATGGTTAACACCTTTACCATACAGAATCTGGAACAGAGCTTCTCTGAATGGAGGTGCCATTTTATTTTTCACAACTTTGACTTTGGTTTCAGAACCTACAATCTCATCGCCTTCTTTTACCTGACCGATACGGCGAATATCCAGACGTACCGAAGCGTAGAATTTAAGTGCATTACCACCAGTAGTCGTTTCTGGGCTACCGAACATTACACCAATCTTCATACGGATCTGGTTAATGAAGATCACCATACAGTTTGAACGCTTGGCATTACCGGTAATTTTACGCAGTGCCTGGCTCATCAAACGTGCTTGCAGACCCATATGTGAGTCACCCATTTCACCTTCAATCTCGGCACGAGGCGTCAATGCAGCAACAGAGTCGACTACGATCAGGTCAATCGCACCGGAACGCACCAGCATGTCAGCGATTTCAAGTGCCTGTTCACCGTTGTCTGGTTGAGAAACCAGCAGGTTATCAATATCTACACCGAGTTTACGGGCATATTGAGGATCAAGCGCGTGCTCGGCATCGATGAATGCACATGTACCACCAGCTTTTTGACATTCAGCAATCGCTTGCAATGTCATTGTGGTCTTACCTGAAGATTCAGGACCATAAATCTCGATAATACGGCCTTTCGGTAAACCACCAATACCGAGTGCAATATCAAGCGTTAAAGAGCCTGTAGATACAGCTTCAACTGCTTGCACGGTATTGTCACCAAGACGCATCACTGTGTTTTTACCAAACTGTTTTTCAATCTGGCTTAAGGCAGCATTGAGCGCCTTGTTTTTATTCTCATCCATCTTACAACCTCAATACGATGTCACAAACTTAGTACTCAAGTGGATGTCTTACATTAGAGCTTCGTTCCACAGGAATATAGTGACAGAAATTTCCCTTGTGTTCTATAAAATCCAGCAGTGTTACGACACATGCTGACGCTTGAATTTAATCATCATTATATGACCAATGTTGATCAAAGTTCTGACTATTTTCATTCTTGAATCGACTGATGTCTCGACGTTCTTTTTTGCTTGGCCGATGATCGGGACGCGCTAGATTATGCAACTTTCTTTGTGATGCAATCAATTCCCGGCGAGCGATACTGACTTCAGTTTCTTCATACAGTTTCTGTGCCACAGGTGCAGGACCACGAACATCAGAAAGTTCTTTTACAACTACGGTTTTTTTGTCGATACCTTGCTGAATCGTCAACTCCATACCCACACGGACTTCGCGAGATACTTTTACACGCTCACCATTATGATGGACTTTACCGCCCTCAATAGCATTCTTGGCAATGGAACGGGTTTTAAAAAAACGTGCCGCCCACAGCCATTTATCTATACGCATGCCTACCGCATCTTCGGGTAAAGACGATTTACGCATATTGCTTGTTTACCTCAGACTGATTTAAATGAGTGATTAAATCTGTTAATTGGTGCAGCATCGGGTAATTGCAAGTCTGGCGTGCAACTTTACTGGAAGAAGGTTGCTGGATGCAGAACAGGTTCTGGATGCCATAAGCCTTGGCGCCATTCAGGACTTTTTCGGTATCATCAATAAAATAGACCTGCTCAGGATCAAAGGGGTGCAAAGCATTCAGACCTTGCCAGAATTCTACAAATTCCTTGGCATGTCCAATGCTTTCCGAGCTGACAATGACATTGAAATAATCTTTGAGATTCAGATGATCCAGTTTGAAGGCGAGTCCTGCACAGTCGGCATTGGTGGCAAGCCAGATCGGATAGCCATTATTTTTAAGATAATCGAGTAATTCCAGGCAATAAGGGCGTAAGCTAACTTTATCTTTATGCTCAATTTGCATGGCCAGAACATCGACTTCGACTTTAGCCGTCCAGAAGCGAGAAGAGTACCAGTTTAGGGTATGATTATGTTGCTGATAGAATGCATAAAGCGTTTCGCGGCTCTGTTCCAGACTACAGCCATGTGTTTCAGCATAACGGACCGGTAATAACTCGTTCCAGATGAAATCATCGTAGGCAAGATCAAGTAAAGTTCCGTCCATATCAAAAATGACAGGCGGTTTTTCTGAGCAATTCGACATATAAGGTTTTCTATGTTTAAAGCGACAATAGCACCACAAGATCCGATGATTTTGCAGTTTGTGCCCATTTTGACACAGGCCTGTGAAATTTTGCGAGAAGAATATCAGCGTTATTGTTCAGGTGCTGCGTTTGATATTGTCAAGAAAAGTGATGATTCTCCTGTGACCCAGGCAGACTATCGGGTGAATAGTTATTTAACCCAAGCTTTAGCGGAAATCTCAGAATTGCCTTTATTGTCAGAAGAGGGGCAGCAGGATCAGCGTCATGCCTGGACAGATTTCTGGTTACTAGATCCTTTGGATGGCACCAAAGAGTTTTTGCATCAGCGCCCCGAATTCACGATTAATCTCAGTCTGGTCAGAGGCAGTCTGACTACTTTTGCCATTTTGGCGGTTCCTGCACAGCAGCTAATTTATTTCTGTCCTGAAGAAGGCTTGCCGATTAAATACGATATTCAGAATCAGGCATGGTTTAACTATGAGGCAGCTACCGATCATCAGGATGTCTTTGTCGGTCTGAGTCAGAGCAGTCAGCAAAAGCCAAAATATGTCGAGTATCTGCAAAGTCTGGCTAAACTTAGCGCGTACACCGAGTTCAAGGCAGGAAGTGCCTATAAATTCTGCATGATTCTTGAAGACCGGGTAGATATTTATCCGCGTTTCCATCCAACCTCTGAGTGGGATACCAGTGCCGGTCAATGCATGCTTGAGCGGATTGGTGGAGGGTTGGTTGATCTGGAAGGTCGGCCATTCATCTACAATCAGCGCAAGACCTTACTGAATGGCGGGTTTATCGCCTATAAGAATGAAGCCATGAAAGCACTGGCTTTACAGGCACTGGCAGACATGCAAGACAATGATTGAGCTCATAGCCGTTCATGGTATAGTGAGGAAGATTCCGTTGATAGATCAGTTGGCAAGATTGTGGCATTAAAACTGCTTCCACCAAGTATGCTCAGTGCAATAGATTTATTGCCTGATACCAAGACACCTGTGACTCTGTTTACGCGGCATTCTCTGCGTGAAGATGTCGCTGGTCAGGGACTGGCAGGTTATGATTTGCAGTTGACGCCGCAAGGACGTGATCTGGCGCAGGAATGGGGCGCTTATCTGGTCAATCAGACAGATCGGCATATTCAGCATTGTATATCGAGTCCGATTCAGCGCTGCGTAGATACCGCAGCATTGATGATCGAAGGGGCAGATGCAACGGATAAAGCACCGCATACCCATAAGATTGAAATCGTGGAACAGGGTTTGCTAGTTGAGCCAGGCAGCTTTGTACTGGATATTCAAAAAGCAGGGCCATATTTCAAAAAACAGGGGGCATTGGGCTTTATCAATAGCTTCGTCAATAATGCCTTGCCCGGAATGAAACATCCCATTAATGGCGTAGTGGATGTACTGGAATTAATTTACAACACTCATCCGAAAACGCTGTATGGACTCAGTCTGGCGGTCAGTCATGACACCATTCTGGCAGCGATGATTGCAGTGATGTCTGGGCATCAGGAAGTCAGTCGTGAAGACTGGCCGAAAATGATGGAAGGTCTGTTTGTCTGGTTTGAAGGCGATGTATTTGAGGAATCTAAACTAAAATGGATCTGGCGTGGCAAAGTGCATGAGCTGGATATTTCCCAATTTCAGAATACCGAATTAAAGGTCAATAAATAATTCAAAGGCTCAATCATTTAGGTTGAGCTTTTTACATTTATCGTATGAAAGTGAAATAGAGTAATGATGAAATATCACTATGCTGATATTTAAACCAATTTTGGAAGCATAGGAGTTATCATGAAAATAATCACAATTTTAAGTCTGGTCGTTATGCTGGGATTAACTGCCTGTCAGCGTGATACAGACAATGCGCAGCAAGATCAAACCACAACACCTCATTCTATGGATAAGGATGAATAATGTATTCTATTTTTATTTGAATAGAAGATTTCTATAACTAGGATTAGATACTTTCTGGTATTCATCATTCTTTATTGTTGATTTGGTATTAAATTTCAGGCACAAAAAAAGCCCTAAAAGGGCTTCTTTTGATTTGCGATTAGTTAGAAGCTAATGCTTTAACTTGCGCGTTCAAACGGCTCTTATGACGAGCTGCTTTATTTTTATGGATGATACCTTTGTCAGCCATACGGTCGATTACTGGAACAGCTTTTTTGTAAGCTTCAGTAGCAACAGCATAGTCGCCAGCAGCAATAGCAGCTACTGTACGTTTAAGATATGTACGAACCATAGAACGCAAGCTTGCGTTGTGTTTGCGTGCTTTAACGTTTTGACGAGCACGTTTTTTTGCTTGAGCAGAGTTTGCCACTCGTGCACTCCTTGAAATAGATTGGTCTGGGCGGGCTGAAACTCAACTGAAAACCACATCAGAAGAACTATCACCAGCCCGTAAACAAGTGCCATATTTTGAGGAAACTATGGGCTTAAGTCAAGTCTTGACATGCTTTGACAACATTTTAGTTGCAGAAAAATTCTAAAGAAAACGTTAGATTAGTATCTAAGCAGGGAGATCGTACAAAAAATGACTAAAACCATTACATATCCTATCGTGATTGGCGCTACAGGCTTGGTCGGAAAGACTTTGGTACAACAGCTGGTAAATGAACCTAGTTGTAAGCGTATTAGCGTCATCGTGCGTAAACATCAACCAGAATTTGAACAGTGGCACAAGGTCAAGCAGGTGGTCGTTGAGGATTTCTTAATGCTCAATGATCAGGATGTCAGTGGCCATACTCATGCCTTTAGCTGTCTGGGTACCACGCTAAAGAAAGCCGGCTCCAAAGAAGCTTTTTATAATACCGATTACACCATCAACGCCCATTTTGCCGAACTGGTGCAGCAAACGGATGCTCATTATCTGTTGATTAGTGCGATGGGTGCCAATTCAAAATCCAGACTGTTCTATAACCGGGTAAAGGGTGAATTAGAGGATTATATCCAGAGCTTGTCTCTGGAGCGTATCAGCTTGTTCCGTCCGTCTTTATTGATTGGCGAGCGGGATCATCAGCGTTTACTGGAAGATGCGGCACAGAACCTGTTTGACAAGTTTTCGCATTTCATCCCCGATTCTTTTAAATACAAGCCAGTGACAGCAGAGCAGGTGGCTCATACTATGGTATATGCAGCACTGAATCAGACTGTGAAATTTGAAATTTATGATAATTTAGCCATACAAAAAATGAAATGAGGGTAAAAAATCGTGTCCAGCGTACCATTTGTAACTTGTGACCTGCTTGATGACAATCCGGATAAAGACCTGCAGGTAGTCACCCCATGCCTGGATGGCAAATTCTTTAGAAGCTATGGTGCACGTAAAAGCTTTGGCGGCCAGATTGTGACCGTAAAATGCTTTGAAGATAACTCTCGCGTAAAAGAGTTATTGGCGACAGATGGTACCGGCAAGGTTCTGGTTGTAGATGGTGGTGCTTCGATGCGTTGTGCATTGATGGGTGACCTGATTGCTGAGTCTGCGGTGAAAAACCACTGGAATGGTGTAATTATCTACGGCTGTGTCCGTGATGTCGATGCGATTGCTGAGCTTGATCTTGGTGTACATGCTTTAGCTTCTATTCCTCAAAAGAGCAACCGTAAGGGGATTGGTGAGGTAGATGTGCCGCTTTATTTTGGTGGCGTGACCTTTAAATCAGGCGAGTATGTCTATGCTGATAACAACGGCATTGTCCTGTCCAAAGAGCAACTGGTGGACTAATTCCGGTTATTGAAAATATACAAAAACAAGCTATACCGTGGAAGTCAGGCAGTTTAGATTGCTGCTTTCACGGTTTGAAAATAATAAAGAGGACAGACGATATGTTAGGCCATCAGATTAAAGTAGCACAGGCATTGGCATCCGCATTTCTGGAAGGTGGACGTGGTACGACCGGGACACCATTTCCGAATCAGCCTGAAAAGCCTCTCAAGCTTTATGAATATGAAGGATCACCATTTTGTCGTCGTGTTCGTGAGGTGATGACTTTACTGAACC
The DNA here is from genome assembly GCF_013419055.1 of Acinetobacter sp. YH12108. Taxonomy (NCBI): domain Bacteria; kingdom Pseudomonadati; phylum Pseudomonadota; class Gammaproteobacteria; order Moraxellales; family Moraxellaceae; genus Acinetobacter; species Acinetobacter sp. YH12108. The sequence goes on from NZ_VPAW01000003.1 coordinate 69,688, forward strand.
TCGATTATGAAGTGTATCCGTGCCCACGAGGCGGTAAACGCTTTCGTCCCGAAGTAAAACAGCAAGGAGGCAAACTTCAGTTTCCATTTTTAGTAGATGAAAATACGGGAGATAAGCTATACGAATCTCAGGATATTATTCATCACCTGTTTAAGCATTATGGCAAGACAGGTAAGACTCCAGCCAAATATTCAAATTATCCAAAAGTGCCGGTTGCTGCCATTGCAGGTACGATGGTGAATGGTCTACGTGGTGGCATGGCTAAACCGTTGTCGAAGAATAGCCCTGCGCCTGAACAGCTTCTTGAGCTGTGGGGCTTTGAAGCCAGTCCATATACCCGTATTGTCCGTGGCGTATTGTCTGAACTGGAAATCCCTTACATCTATCATAATGTGGCAAAAGAACGTTGGCAGGATCAAGGTCTGGCAAAACTGCGTTTAAAACCGGGGAAATATGAACCTTTACCGGGTGGTAAGCGTGAACAGGTCTTAAAAGTAATGGGAGATAATATTCAGGTTCCTTATCTCGTTGACCCAAATACCAATACAAAAATGTTTGAGTCCAAAGATATTGTGGAGTATTTGAAGCAGCAATATGGTCCTGAGAAGAAAAGCGAAAAATAAACTGCTCCTAATATTTGGAAGATAAAAAATTGCCATCTGAAAATAGATGGCATTTTTATGGTTTATAAATTTAAATTTTCCAAGAACAAGAACTCTGCTTTCAAAATTATTCATACTTAGAGCTACTCACAATAAAGTTAAAAAAACTCATGATTTTTCTTCTTTTTTTGTTTATATTTTAATTTCAATGGGGTAATAAGAATAACGATAAGGGGTGTGCTTATGACAGCACAAGACGCCGTACTACCGGTACCTGTATTAATTGTTGAAGACGAATATGTCATTCAGTGCCGTTTAAAAAATATTTTGAAGGATCTGGGATATAGTGATGAGGTATTGCTGTTCGCCAATAATGTCAGGGAAGCCGAATATCTTCTGCAACAAGAACCGTTCTGTTTAGCACTGATTGATCTTGGACTGCCAGATGGAAATGGCATTTCCATTATTGAAAAAATACATGAGCTCGGTTCACAAACCTTAATACTAGTGGTATCTGCCTGGAGCACTCAGGATAGCTTGTTAAAAGCAATTAAGGCGGGAGCAACCGGTTATGTACTCAAGGAACGCGATGATACAGAAGTGAGTCTCGCAATTCGTAGTATTTTGCGTGGCGGTGCACCCATTGATCCTTTTATTGCACGGGAAATTCTCAAGCAGATTTCCAGTTCAGAGCCATCTTCCTCTTTGGAGCAGATCGTACTTGATCCTGAACAGGAAAGCTTGACTCAACGGGAAAAAGAAATTCTTTCATTGGTGGCACAGGGGCTCAGCAATCGTGAAATTGCTGATGAACTCTGCGTGTCACGTTATACCGTTGAAAGTCATATCAAGCATATTTACCGCAAACTCTCTGTTAACAAGCGGACCAAAGCAGTCAGCACCGCCCGGCATTTAGGTATTCTTTAGTGCGAATGCTGTCTGTTAGCAAGATGTTTGGGCAAAGACTAAGGCTCTTCGCTCTATTAATGATAGGGAGCTGGCTGAGCCTATTCTCTTGCATCAGCTTGGCACAGAATAATTTTCAGATTAACGAGCTTTGTCAGGTGAACATTGAACAGCAACAAAAAGTTCAAGTCCCAAGTCATCTCGAAATTCCGGATGCGGGCTGGCAACCTGTGACATTACCGGATAACTGGAAAAATAACTGGCCGAAATATAATGGGGGTGCCTGGTATAAAATTCGCTGGGGTTGGTCTTGTCAGGACAATATACGTCTCGCTGAACCCATTGTTTTTGGTATTGATTATCTGAACTCTGCTGGAGCTGTTTTCCTGAATGATGATCTGCTGTGGTCGGATCAAAACCTGCAAGAGCCTTTGTCTAAAAGCTGGAATGTACCACGTTACTGGATTTTGCCCATTGCGGGCTTGAAGCAGACAGACAATGAACTGCTGATTTATGTACGAGGCTATAGTTTCCAGGGTGCAGGGCTTGGCAGAATTGAATTTCACAACATCATGGCCAATGACCAGCATTACTCAAAAAAGATCTGGGATCGCCGTACGCTCTTTCAGATCAATATGATTCTATCCGGTACGATTGGAGTCATTAGCCTGATTATCTGGCTATTCCGACGTTCAGAAACCACTTTTGGCTGGCTGGCGTTGAGTTCATTATTGTGGATTCTGTTTATCTCCAATGTATTAACCACAGAGAATTTTCCTTTTCCCTCCAGTATATGGGCCGGTAAAGCCAATCTGATTTTCTTTATCCTCTATATGCACTGTTTTTGTCTGTATCTAATTCGGTTCTTGAAGCAGAAATTTCAGCGTTTGGAGCGGGGACTTATCGGGGTGACTGCTTTATTCAGTCTATTCATCATAGCCAGTTCTTTAGATCATTTAGAAGCAGTGCTCAGTGTTGCTTTTGTCTGCTATGTGCTGCTTTATATTAGTTGTGTCATCTATGTTAGCTACTGGGCAATTAAAACTCGAAATGGCGAATATCTGTTTCTGATGCTTTGTCTGTGGGGAATTTTGCTGTGTGTCATTATAGATCTGATCATTCTGGGTCAAACGGCGGTTAGTGAATTCTCACCTTTATCACCTTATACATCACCGATTATTATCCTGTTTGTCGTGCTAATTATGGGGACACGACTGAATCGTAATATTAAAAAAATCGAAAAATTTAATACGCAGCTGGAATCAAAAGTACGGCAAGTCAGTGCAGATCTAAATAAAAGCCTGAGTGATCAGCATAAGCTGGAACTGGATAATGTGCGTTTGCAGGAACGGATTAATCTGTCACATGAACTGCATGATGGACTAGGTGGCTCGATTGTGCGTTCCATGATTCTGGTGGATCAAAGTACCGAAAATATTTCTAACCGGCAGTTCTTATCTATGCTGAAGCTGCTTAGGGATGACCTGCGTCAAATTATCGATAGCGGTTCTTCTATTGACAATAAAGTGCCTGAAACGCCAGTGATCTGGATTGCGCCAGTACGTTACCGATTTACTCAATTACTGGAAGAAATGGATATCGCCGTAGACTGGTCATTTCCTAAAGTCTGGCAGCGTGAACCTACTGCTTTGCAATGTCTGACCCTGATTCGTGTAGTAGAAGAGAGTCTGACCAATATTATCAAGCATAGCCAGGCGACAAAGGTGAGTGTGAGTATGGAATATACACAGCCACATCAATTGACTTTAAAAATTCAAGACAATGGGGTCGGCTTTAATCCAGAGATGGTGCAGAAAAATGGTATGAGTATTGGCATGCGCAGTATGAAAATGCGCATTGAACGCATGGGTGGAATGCTGGATATTCAGTCTGCGAAAGGTGATACCTGCGTACACGTGGTGATGGAACTCTATCAGCCTTAATCATCTCAAAATTATCCAGACATAAAAAAGAGGATCATATGATCCTCTTTTTTATAGATTTAAATGACCAAGATATAAAAACTTATTCTTCTTCAGCCCGTGGCACTAGCATCAGTACAGAATCATTCAATAGCTCAGCAACATCCTCCAGCATATCTTCGTCAGCGAAACCTTCATCCAGTAAGACACGCTCACCATCAGCAATCTGCTTCAGTTTTGCAGTAAATGCTTCTGAAATACAGATTCCTTCACCATTGGCCCAGAACAAGGTTTCACCGTCTTCTTCTGTATAGAGCAGGCGTGAAGCGGGTTCAAGCATCAGGCTATAGCCCTGATCAAGTGCTTCTTCCAGATCACCTGTGCCAATTTCTTCAGCCTCCGGAATATTCTCTTCATATTTCGGTTCTGACATCAAGCTCATGATGGCGTCTTCAAGCACATTGGAGTTATGCAACTGCTCCATGATTTTGCCTTTCAGATATTCAAGTTCATTGCCTGTGACTTCACCCGCAGCGCTAATTTGATCACGAATAATGTCAGTCAATGGATTGCGTAAGACCTCATTTTCCGAAAATTTATCGCCTACACGGTCCATCATGTCACTGACATTTGGCATACGGAAACCAAAAGAGAAAGTCAGACAGTCATCTTCTGCTACGCCGTAGTGGGAAAGGCCGGGTGGAACATACAGCAAATCACCGGGTGCAAGGACTTCATCAAAATTCACATCCATTTCTGGCAATAATTTTAATGGCTGCCCCGGTACAAGTTCGGTCTCGGCATCACACATTTGCCCCAGTTGCCAGCGGCGATGACCATAGCCTTGAACTAGAAAAACATCATAAAAGTCGAAATGTTGACCGACTGAACCACCTTGAGGCGCATAAGACACCATGATGTCATCACGACGCCATTGAGGGATAAAAGCAAACTTTCTCCAGAGTTCAGACAGGTCGAACGAATAGTGATCCACAGCCTGAACCAGCAAAGTCCAGAGCTTAGGCATCTTCTGGAAGTCAGCTTTTAATAAAGGGGATGTCTTGACCGACCACTGATTTGGATCACGATCTTTCTGCTTGATCAGACGTGCAGTGACATTTTCTTCAAGTGCCAGCTCCATTACATCATCAGGCTCTAGCAGGCCTGCGATTTCAGGCATGGCATTACGTACCAGCAGCGGTTTTTTCTGCCAGTATTCGGCAAGGAATTGTTCAGCGGTAATACCGCCTAAAACGTCTAGAGGTAGGGACATTATTAAGACTGCATAAAAATTTGCAGGTATTTTCTCTTGAGTAAGCTTATGGTGCAAGCTGGATCATGTGAAATAGATTTTTATTGCACCTTAAGAGATGAAATCTAAGCCGTAATACTCTGTTTAAGGGAAATATTATTACAACTTTTTGTTACAAATTGGGGAAGTGTGATATATCCCTTAAAAATTAAATTCAAGATTTGAGTTTTTATTTCTGAAAAGAGTTAATCAAAAGGTCTCAGTAAAAATATATTTTTTTAATAAAGTGAAAAAGAATGTAATTAAAAAGTGTGAACTGCATCAATAAATAGGTGAAAAGAATAGTGTGTTTGACATAAAAACAACAATCGTACAATTTTGCAACATTGGGGAAATATAGATTGGAAAAATAATGCAAACACTTCAAATTATTAATAAGTTAAGCCGAGAACAAACAAAATTAGAGGCAACTAATGTTCAGCTTGATGCTATTTCAATTGTAAAAGCCAAAATTAATAAGCTCGATGTTGTCGAGTTATTACAAGAGGGCAATACCCTAATTGTGGTCCTTACAAATGGCGAAAGACTGGTCATTGAAAACTTTTATGTCAGTAATGAAGATGGACTCACATCTGACATTGTATTTGAAGAAGACGATGGAGGATTGTACTGGTTTGATCAGGTCGCGAAACAGTACAAGCAGATTCCAGACATCGAAGTATTATTACCTTCATCTTCCGATAGTATGGGGCTTTTACCCTGGATTGCGGGTGGCGCAGCGCTAGTAGGTGGAATTGCAGCTGCCGCTAGCGGTGGCTCTAGTGGTGGAAGCCCATCTAATCCTGGTTCAGAACTTGAATCAAATGTTCCTGTGACTCCGACTGC
>NZ_VPAW01000042.1:0-12100 GCF_013419055.1 Acinetobacter sp. YH12108
ATAGCTACTCGATATGACAAGCTCAAAAGAAATTATCAAAGTTCTGTTGCCTTAGCCTGTATATTTTTATGGCTACCGTTATAGGGTTAATTATGAACAGTAAGTGTCAACAGACCCTAATAAAAAAGCCTCTTAATGAGGCTTTTTTAATACTTTGGCTTGCAACCTTTGCAAACCCTCCAGCATATTTTCATGTACTAATGCAGTCAGGCTTTCTACTGTATGCCCTTCAGTCGAAATTGCTGGTAAGGCCATCAGATGAGCTGTCACTTTAGGCATTTCCAGAACATTCTGTACATGTTTGGCAAAACTGATGTTCCCAATAAAAGGCGCCACCATATCCAGTTCACCCTGCTGATTCACATAACAGATCAGACAGATTTGTACCGAACGTTGCGCTTCAATCGCTGCACCCAGAATACGTCCATAAATTTTTTTAATTGAGCGTCCATCAGATGTGGTCGCCTCAGGAAAAAATAGAACTGGAATATTCTGTTTCAGGAAGCCGGTAATCTGTTCACGGATTCGGACCGAATCTCCTGAACCACGCTTGATAAATAAGGTGCCACCACCTTTAGCCAGCTTGCCTAGAATTGGCCAATTTTCAATTTCAGCTTTGGCCAGAAAAAACACTCGCGCGCCTGAACCCAAAACGGCGATATCCAGCCAGGACACATGATTGCTCACCCATAATGCCGGCTCACGTGGAATCACGCCATGGACCTGAACCTCAATATTAAATACCTTGCACAACTGGCGACAGAAATACTGCACATATCGGGTATTGTTCGGATTATTCGGATCTTTATACAAACCATGACGGTAAACCAGATAAAACCCCTGGCTGATGGCTGCTAATGCAGAAGTCGTTTTTCTTGTATAAAGAAAGAATTTTGCAAAACCTTGTATCTCAGGTGATTGATTTTGTACAGTCGAGTTCATAAAAAGGTCACTAAATCCTAAACAAGATACAGGGAATATCCACGAATTAAACTCATTTTATACTGTTCATGTCCAACTTGCATTGATAATAAAAAACGACCAAGTACATCTATATTTTCAATTTAAATTCATTGAATGAATTAAATAAAATAAATCAATCGAAATATTAGATTAAAAAGGATGCTCATCATGCAAGATGAAACAGTGAAATCAGCTGAGATGATTCGGCCCTTAAAAGTATTGAGCTATATCTTGGGTGGTACCCTGTTATATACGGCGCTGCTCGTAACACTTGCACAACTGTTTGTCACGGCACTCTAAAACAAAGCCCGCTATTTCAGTATCTGTAAAGTTCATTTTCAACTAAAATGAAGTTTTCAACTGGAGATTGGCCTGAGTGGAATATTTTGAGCAACATCAGGGAAAAGAACGCGTCATACTGGTCAGTGTGAGCGTACAAATGCTGGATGACCTTGATGCTGAAGAGTTTCATCTGTTAGCTCAATCTGCAAATGCCGAAATTCTGGAACATCTCTTTGTTCAACGCTTAAAACCGGATGCCAAATTTTTTGTGGGTTCAGGAAAAGCAGAAGAAATTGCTGAACGGGTCAAAGAATTGGATGCCAATCTGGTCATCTTCGATCATGCGCTGACACCTGCCCAGGCACGTAACCTGGAAAATGTGGTGCATTGCCGGGTGGTCGATCGTACCGAACTCATCCTCGATATCTTTGCGCAGCGTGCCCGTACCTATGAAGGGAAACTGCAAGTTGAACTAGCGCAGTTACAGCATCTGTCTTCACGACTGGTTCGTAGCCGTACCAATCTGGATAGCCAGAAAGGCGGGATCGGTCTGCGTGGTCCGGGTGAAACCCTGCTAGAAACAGATCGCCGTTTATTGCGTATCCGCATGGGACAGCTTAAAACCAAAATAGAAAAAGTCCGTCAAACCCGTATTCAGGGCCGTGTTGCTCGGCAAAAAGCGGCTGTTCCAACCGTGTCTTTAGTAGGTTATACCAATGCGGGAAAATCTACCTTATTCAATATTCTGGCCGATAGCGATGTTTATGCAGCAGACCAACTATTTGCGACTCTGGATCCAACTTTAAGACGCCTGCAATGGGACGGCGTCGGTAATCTGGTACTGGCAGATACGGTAGGCTTTGTGCGTAATCTTTCGCATTCACTGGTCGAATCTTTTAAAGCAACTCTGGAAGAAACCGTTGAAGCCACCCTGCTTTTGCATGTGATTGATTCCAGCAGTCCAGAAATGCTTGAACAAATTGAAGCCGTTGAAAAGGTGCTCAAGGAAATTGGTGCCGACGTCCCGGTGTTACGGGTTTATAATAAAATCGACTGTAGCGGTGAAGATGCCAAAATCATTTATCGCCAGCCCGGTCAGCCTGAACGGGTCTATGTTTCAGCACATAGTGGTGAAGGTCTGGATCTGTTACGCAAAGCCGTGCATGAAGCATTAATGGGTCAGATTCAGCACTTTGAACTGGTATTGAAACCTGCCTATGGCAAACTGCGCAATCAACTTTATGCGCTGAACGTGATTCAGTCTGAACATTATGATGATGAAGGTCAGTTACATATCGATGTACGGATTGCACCTCCGAAGCTGGAACAGTTGATCAAACAGGCTCATTTACCGATAGAAGAAATTCTGGGATCTCAAGCACTTCAATTCCAGCGTCCACTTGAAGAGTTTGAAATCCAGCGTAAGATCGAGTAAAACTTGATAAGTAAACTTTTAAATGACATCACCAATGAACTGGATAAAACATATTGACTGGCCAGCATGGATCAGCACTCTCCTCTTAATTATTGTATTTCGTGAAGCTTCAGTCTGGCTAATGACCCAGCTAGATCATCCTGAATTGGGCAACCTGGTCGGACTCATCAGCCTGCTAGTCACCTTATTTGCCTGGCGCTATTTTGGCAAAATTCCAGCGCGTCTGGTGGATACTAATAACAAGCTGATGAAAGAAAGTGCCTTCGCTTTTTTACCGATTAGTGCAGGCGCGCTAATTATGTTGATGCATATGGGACAAAAAATTCCGGCCTTTATGCTGGTGTTATGCCTGAGTACTCTGCTCCCTCTTTGGATCTACGCCAAAATGGCAAAACGCTGGTTATAGGAGTCGCACATGTTTTCTGTTCTTTATGGCTTTGCGATTACCTTAATTGCTTATCTGCTTGCCAAACCCTGCAATCGTGTTATTCCGCAAATTCCTGTGATTGTGTTTAGCATGTTCCTGGTGCTGGTGATTTTATTGGTGCTGGGTATTCCTTATGAGCATTATATGGATGAGGTCAATCCACTGTTTAACCATTTGCTTGGTTATGTCACAGTTGCACTGGCGATTCCGCTAGCCGCCATGCGTTATGATGACCTGCCACTGAAAGCTATTGTCGGAATTCTGGTTTTTGCCAGTATCAGTGCGGTCGCCTTACCGATGGGTCTCGCCTATTTACTACATATGTCTTCTGGCGACATCATGGCCTTTGCCACCCGTGCAGTCACGACACCAATTGCAATTAATATTGCGACCTTACTGGAGGCACCTGTTAGTCTGGCCATTCTGATCGTCATTTTGTCTGGCGTAATTGGTGCAGCATTTTCACCATTTATTTTACGACATATCAATGATGAGCGTGCTTCAGGTCTGGCTCTAGGTCTAGCAGCACATGCGATTGGTACAGCTCAAGCCTGGCAGCGTGGCAATGTTGCCGGACGTTATGCTACGTTTGGCATGGCAGTGAATGCCGTTTTTACTGCGATCTGGTTGCCAACTTTTATACTTTATCTGCAAAAAATGTGACTCATCAATCAATATTTAACGTTTGTTTCTGAATGAAACTATTCTTACTATAGGGAAATAAAGAATTTTTCACTCAGGAACAGACCTATGAAAAAGGTTCAATTATTATCCGTTTTAGCCCTGACCTTTTTCAGTCATCTGGCTTTCGCTTCCGATATTTCAGGTACCTGGAGAAGTATTGACGATAAAACAGGATCAGCTAAAGCAATTCTGGAAATTCGTGAAACTTCAAATGGTGTTTATACCGCCAAAATTACCAAGATTACGCCTCGTCCTGGCTACACACCGCGCGAAACCTGTGTTTCCTGCCCTGCACCTTATACCAATAAACCGATTCTTGGTCTGGATGTACTCACCGGCTTAAAGGATGCAGGTAACAATAATTTCTCTCAAGGTAAACTGATTGACCCTTTATCCGGCAATATTTACAACACCAAAGCTAAATTAAGTGCCAATGGCAAACGTCTAATCCTACGTGGTTATGTAGGTGTTTCAGCCTTGGGACGCAGCCAGACTTGGATTAAACAAGATTAATTCATGACTTAGTGCACAGAAGCTTGCATTTTCATGCATTAAGTTGTATCAATATTAGACAGATGCTTTTTTTATACAATATAAAACATGCATATAAATATTAGATTCATTTGCTTTAACAGGCTTAGCATCAAACGGATTTTGATGCGCAATATAAGGAGATAGAATGCAAGACATTACCATGTTAAAGATCTTACTGAATTTCTCTGCTTTTACTGAAAATTCAGTAACAAAGCAATTAACATCGACAGGTTTCTGTCATGGGGAATCAACAGGCTTAAAGCAGATTGACCGAGCGATCTGCAACGCTCATTACTCTAAAATCAACCAAAATTAAAAAACCACACGCTTGTGTTTGGGATAGTTTGTTTCATCTATGAAAAAAGGATAAATATAAATGAATAAATCTAAATTAGGATTAATGCTCATTGCTACATTCATGACTGGGACCATTTATGCACAAGACTTGACCGGGACATGGCAACAAATCGATGATAAGACTGGTTCACCCAAAGCACTGATTGAAATCCGTCAGGACAGCAATGGTACTTATGCCGGCAAAATTGTCAAAGTAACGCCTCGTCCAGGTTATACCCCACAAAAAACCTGTAATAAATGTCCTGCACCTTATACCAATCAGCCGATCTTGGGGATGGACGTACTGACAGGTTTAAAACAGGTCGGTGATAGCGTGAATTATGAAAAAGGTCGTGTGATTGATCCATTGGCAGGTAAAATTTACGATGCCAAGGTTCGTCTAAGCAGCAACGGCAAACGTTTAACCCTACGTGGTTATGTGGGTGTTTCTGCTTTAGGCCGTAGCCAGACCTGGATCCGTCAGGAATAAGTTCACACTTTTTCTCAAAGCTGCCAAACAGGCAGCTTTTTTTATAAATTTAATTCCATGATTTTTAATTATTTATTGACTATTTGTGCAATCTTCCTAACATGTGCGGGTAATAATGAAAAGTTCTTTGGAATGATGGATATGTTAAAGAAGATATTCCTTGCCACATTGACTACAGGATTCATGATGAACCTGTGGGCTCAAGATATTAGCGGAACCTGGCAACAAATTGATGATAAAACTGGAGCAGCAAAAGCCATCATTGTCATCGAAAAAGAAGCGAATAATACTTACTCAGGCAAGATTGTGAAAATCACGCCACGTCCAGGTTATACACCACGCGAAAAATGTAATAAATGTCCAGCCCCTTATACCGATCAACCGATTTTAGGCATGACTATTCTAAAAGGCCTGAAACACGTTGAAGGCACCAAAAATTATGAAAAAGGTCGTGTCATTGATCCATTGGCAGGTAAAATTTATGATGCCAAGGTTCGTCTAAACAATACCGGCAAGCGTTTAACGCTACGTGCCAGTGTGGGTGTTTCAGTTCTGGGCCGCAACCAGACCTGGATTCGCGCAGACTAATCATCAGCACAATAAAAAAGCCACGTTGAACGTGGCTTTTTTGAGCTTTAAATATTTTAAAATACCGGATTATCGACGGCAAACATTTGCTGGTCTTCCAGTCGATAAGCCATCAACTGATTACCCCAGACACAGCCACCATCGACATTCTGAATTCGCCCAGAAATGGTTTTACCCTGTAAAGCGGCCCAGTGTCCAAATACAATTTGATGGGTTGCTGCAGTTTTCGATTCAAATTCAAACCATGGCTTAAAACCTTCTGGCATCGGATCATCCAGTGAATCTTTAAAACTATATTCCAGACGCCCTTCTGCATCAGTTAAACGCATCCGGGTCAGGTAATTCACGATACAGCGTGTACGCTCATGACCTTCTAATTCATCTGACCAGAGTGTAGGCTCTTTCCCAAACATTTCCTTTAAGAAAGTATCCACCACCTCAAAATCATCATGGGCAATAATGGCTTCTACTTCTTTAGCCAATTCAGCCGTCTTGGCTGCATCCCAGATATTGGGAATACCGGCATGGGTCAGTACCGTCTGTTCATTCGGAAACAGACACATCGGCTGTTTACGGATCCAGTCAATTAACTCATCACTGTCGATCGCATCAATCACATCACGGACATTATCCTTGTCTTTAATCGGCTTAATACCGCGTGCATAAGCCAGCAAAGTCAGGTCATGATTACCCAGCACTGTTGCCGCCACGCCATTATCGACAAGCTTTTTAATGAAGCGTAATGCACCCAGCGAGTTTTCCCCTCTAGCCACCAGATCACCAGCAAACCAGATAAAGTCCTGATCAGGATCAAAACGGATTTCTTTCAGCAGTGCCTTCAAGGCTTCAAAACAGCCTTGTACATCACCAATCACATAATTGTATCGAACAGTGCGGGTCATTATTTTTAAGCTACCATTTGATCAGATAAAGCCACAAATTGGGCAAGTGTCAGTGTCTCTGGACGTGCCATTGGATCTACACCTGCCTTTTCAAAACCATCTTCAACCAGCATCCCTTTCAAGCTATTACGCAAAGTCTTACGGCGCTGGGTAAATACATGCGATACCAGACGAGCCAAAGCTTTTTCATTTTTTGCCACGATCGGTTTTACATCGTACGGCTCCAAACGGAACACGGCAGACGTCACTTTTGGTGGCGGATTGAAAGAGCCTGGCGGCACTTCAAACAGGAAAGTCGGTTTGCAGTAATACTGGATCATGACCGACAAACGACCATATTCTTTGGTATTTGGTGAAGCTGTAATACGATCGACCACTTCTTTTTGCAGCATGAAGTGCATGTCTTTGACTTTGTCACCAAATTCCAGGAGATGGAACAACAGCGGTGTCGAAATGTTATAAGGCAGGTTTCCGACTACACGTAGCGGACGACCTTCTTCAAACAAATTGGTGAAATCGTATTTCAGTGCGTCTGTTTCAATAATGGTTAAACGTTCAGGATGCGGCACACGACCCGGCAAACCAGCGGCCAAGTCACGGTCCAGCTCAAGTACGGTCAAGGCATCACATTCACCAATTAAAGGAGATGTCAAAGCAGCCAGACCCGGACCAATTTCAACAATATTTTCGCCTGCACGCGGATTTACGGAACGCACAATTTTGGCAATGACACGTTGGTCATGTAAGAAGTTTTGACCAAAACGCTTACGCGTGTGATGCCCTTCATCTTTTGGGTTTAAGGCATTAATCTGATACATAGACATTTCCAACGTGTAATAAAGACGAGATCATTGACGCGCTAAATCCAGCGCCAAATCCACAGCCACATGTAAGCTTGAGCTTTTCGCAAGGCCTGTACCTGCGAGGGAGAGTGCTGTGCCGTGATCGACAGAAGTTCGGATAAACGGTAAGCCCAAAGTAATATTGATGGCTTCACCAAAGCCCTGAGATTTTAACACAGGTAAACCCTGATCGTGATACATCGCCAGAACAGCATCGGCATCTGTCAGGTTTTCAGGAGTAAATAAAGTATCTGCAGGCAGGCTCAAACTCATATTGATACCCTGAGCGCGATAGCTTTCAAGCACAGGATTGATCACTTCAATCTCTTCCACCCCCAGATAACCGCCCTCACCTGCGTGTGGATTTAAACCACAGACCAGAATATGCGGATGTTCAATTTTGAATTTGGATTTCAGGTCATGAATCAGGATATCAATCACCTGATGCAGGCGTTCCGGAGTAATGGCATCTGCGACTGCACGAAGTGGAAGATGTGTGGTTGCAAGGGCTACACGTAAAGTTTTAGTCGCTAGCATCATTACCACACGAGGCACACCTGCAAATTCCTGGTAATACTCGGTATGACCACTGAAATGAATTCCCGCATCATTAATGACTGATTTCTGTACAGGTGCTGTGGCAACTCCGACACTTTTACCTGACATGGCATATTCGGCTGAACGGCGTAGCTGCTCCAGTACATAAGCGGCATTATGGCTATTTAGCTGACCTAGTACTACTGGTTCTTTTAAAGGCACGTGCTCAACATAAAGCTGGCCTTTTTCTGAAGAAGTCGTTTGCCCTGTATATTCAATCAGTTCAACCAGAAGTTTTAACTGCTGCGCCCGTTGACGGAGCATTTCCAGATCGGCAAGTACCACCAATGGACGTTCATCAATACGATCCGCCAAACTCAGGCAGATATCTGGACCAATTCCGGCAGGTTCACCACTGGTAATATATAAAGGCAGCATGACTTTCTTCTGTATTATCAATTGTCCTTATTTTAGTACAAATTTCACAGGGAAAGTTCTAGATAAAGGTTTAGATGATGTTTATTCAAATAATACTGTACCTTTCTCATTATATTAAAGAGAGATAAAACCGGACTGACATCAATGAACCCTATAAAGAGTTTCAGGCAATCATCTCAACACTCGACATGTTTAGCTTTTGGCATTTTCAAGGAGGATTGTCTCGAGTTTAGAAAGTAAACCTAAGCAGAATCGAAGACGGGCCATTTGTTCAAGAAATACATATTAAAAAACAGGTGAATCCATTCATACAAAGATGTGCCCCCTAGTCTTAGATCCGTTTTATTATTTAATGATTAATCATATGGGCTTATAGGCTAAAAATCCTACTGGTCATTCATTGAAAGACGTTGTAAAATACAGCGCTTGAAATTTTATATTTTCATTGTGGTTCTCCCGGCTTTCGGGTAGAATTCGGTCTCCTTTTGTTTGGACAGCTTCCATAGTCCAAACCAACTATAATAGGTAGTGGTTTAATGAAAACTCTCAGCGCTAAGCCAGCTGAAGTTCAACACGACTGGTACGTTGTTGATGCTTCTGGCAAAACTTTAGGTCGTCTCGCGACTGAAATCGCTCGTCGTTTACGCGGTAAGCATAAAACTTCTTATACTCCTCACGTTGACACTGGTGATTACATCGTTGTTATCAATGCTGAGCAAGTCCAAGTGACTGGTAACAAATCACTTGACAAGAAATACTATCGCCATACTGGTTTCCCTGGTGGTATTCGTGAAACTAATTTTGAAAAATTAGTTGCTCACAAACCAGAAGAAATTTTCCAACGCGCTGTAAAAGGCATGTTGCCAAAAGGTCCTCTTGGTTATGCAATGATCAAAAAAATGAAAGTGTACGCTGGTACTGAGCATCCACATACTGCTCAACAGCCACAAGTTTTGGACATCTAAGGGATACAGCACATGGCTACTAACTATGGTACAGGTCGCCGTAAGACCGCAACTGCACGTGTTTTCCTATCTGCTGGTACTGGTAAACTCGTAATCAACAACCGTTCTTTAGAACAATACTTCGGTCGTGAGACTGCTCGTATGGTTGTTCGTCAACCTCTAGAACTTCTTGAAGCGACTGAGAAATATGACCTTTACATCACTGTTGCTGGTGGTGGTATCGGTGGTCAAGCAGGCGCTATCCGTCACGGTATTACTCGTGCACTGATCGCTTCTGACGAAACTCTTAAACCTGCTCTTCGTCAAGCTGGTTTCGTTACTCGTGATGCTCGTGAAGTTGAACGTAAGAAACTTGGTTTACGTAAAGCTCGTAAACGTCCTCAATTCTCTAAACGTTAATTCGTTTACCGAATCGGACAAAAAACCCTGGTGTATACCAGGGTTTTTTTATGGTTTGAAAATGACCACTTAATATTATTTTTATTGTCATTGTTCATGCACATCCTTACCCCATACTCCTTCATGACACCAGAAGGACTTGGTCAGATAATAATTCGCAACACCGATGATAATAAACAGAATGATTAAGCCAAAATTCATGATCATGTTGTTCTGCTCCTTTCATTTTTTTCTCTACTCTACCCTGCCTTAGTCCAATTGGCTTTTTATGCTTCGTGCTTTTTAGGTTGATTTTTAGTATCCTAGTCTATTCATTAGAACTTAATCAGGATTTATGTCAGTCGAAAGCGCGCCACTTCAAGGACTCACCTTATATAGCCATGCCGATGACTTTCGTTCCCATTGGATTCGCTACGTACTTGCCGAAAAGCAGATTAAATATAACCTGATTCTGGTCGATAGTGATGATGAAGATCTGGCCAGCCTCAATCCTTATAACCAGCTGCCCATGCTGATTGAAAATGATTTAAAATTATTTAACACCAGCATCATTTCCGAATATATAGACGATCGTTACCGCCAGAACAAGCTCTATGCAGATGCCCCCATGCCTCGTGCGGAACAGCGGCAATATATCTGGCGTTTTGAAAATGACTGGCTCAAACTGGCCGATATCATGCTATGTCATCCGGATACTCTGGATACTGCAGCCAAAGTGAAGGCTCAAAAACAGTTGCATGATATCCTGATTTCATTAACGCCCCTGTTCCAGCATTTTCCTTATTTTATGTCGGAACAATTCAGCATTTTAGATTGTATGCTGGCTCCCATTTTCATTCGACTTAAAAGCATGGGAGTAGAATTACCTCGACAACAATGTCGTCCATTTTATTTATATTGCCAGCGAGTTTTTAGCCGTCCTGCATTTGCAAAATCCATGACCTTGCAGGAAAAAAACCGCTACCAAGAGCAAATCAAACCTGTAGAGAAACATCATGTCTGAACAAGAATTCAACTTAAGTCCTACCCGTCCCTATATGGCACGTGCAATCTATGAGTGGATTTGCGATAACAATATGACGCCTTATCTGCTGGTCGATGCTACACGTCCAAACACCATGGTACCCGAGCAGTTTATTAAAGATGGCCAGATTGTCCTGAATATTGTGCCGCATGCAGTTCATGCGCTGAATATGGATAATGAAGCCATCACCTTCTCAGCACGTTTTGGTGGTGTATCACGTGATATCTATGTACCGATGGCAGCAGTCCTCGGGATCTATGCACGTGAAAATGGTCAAGGATTATTCTTTGATCCAAATGAATATGAGCATACACAAAGTGATGAAGATGCTTTAAAATCAAGCACTGAAGAACAGCCTGAACCCGCAAAGAAAAAACCAACCCTAAGGTTATTAGATTAAAAATAATGGAGTAAGTGAATGGCTTTTGATTTAGTACAATATTTTGTTGAACAGATAGAAACTCAAAAGCCTGAGCTTCTACAAGGCTATACAAAAGAAGAAAGACGTAAATATATTTCAGAAATCAATGCTCTCACTTTAGGCAAACTGATTAGCGAATGGCGTAACAATCCGCAAAAAATATATAATGAAATCAAGCATCCAGATAAACTTTATATTCTGGAAATCGCCCGTCACCTGACTACCCGAGTGGAAAACAAGTCAACTTTACCGAAACCCGAGCTGGAGCAGCTCACGTCTGAAATTTTCCATTTTCAGCTGACTGAATTGAAGCAGTTACATGATACTGGCAATCATAATCAGACCAGTATCCAAGAGCTGTTGAAAGGACAAATTGAACATTTGTCTGGGCAGGCAGATGATTGGGTTTGGACAACAAATAACCTAACAGAACTCAAAGGCTCTAAACCAATTCATGAAGAAGAGCTATCATTAGAAGCATCAATGAAGGAGTTTAGCCAAATGGTTCATCAAAATAGCCAGCATCATGATGTTGAAGAAGTTGCTGTTGTAGAAACACCAACTTGGGCAAAAATCGTTGAGCCAGTGGTTGCGCTTGCGATTCTTTGGGTATTGATTGAAGCAGTATTACGCGTATTTGCATAACTACTTCAACCTCAAAAATTTAGTTTTACTAAAAGCCAATGAGATATTGGCTTTTTTATATCTTAGATTAGCATTTGAAGTGCAACACCATGTTGTTGCCATAATACCTGACTCGGACTTTTAAAGCCGAGTCTTTTTCTTGGACGATGATTCAAGCGTTGAGTAATTTCTGCAATATATGCATCCGT
>NZ_VPAW01000043.1:0-10367 GCF_013419055.1 Acinetobacter sp. YH12108
GCTTACGCGCCTGCGCAATGGCTGCGTCTGGCGCCAGATACCGGCCTCCATCGGAGAAACTGTCCGAGGTTATGTTGACGATGCCGAAAATGATGAGCGATTTATTCATGGGGGCTTCTATAATAATAATAATCGAGCATGAGTCTCATACGGATGCTCGGGTCGAAAGGGAATCCCCAGGCGAGTAACCTGTTTGCGGTGATCCATTAGCTGCAGGAGCAGAATAGCATACATCTGGAAGCAAAGCCAGGAAAGCGGCCTATGGAGCTGTGCGGCAGCGCTCAGTAGGCAATTTTTCAAAATATTGTTAAGCCTTTTCTGAGCATGGTATTTTTCATGGTATTACCAATTAGCAGGAAAATAAGCCATTGAATATAAAAGATAAAAATGTCTTGTTTACAATAGAGTGGGGAATATATAAGGTGTACATGTCTTGTTCTACTGAGTACAACGTGATGAAGTCAGTCGTATATGAAAACTTGCCATTTTCGCTCTCTAGCTTGATTTGTTGGTGTTTAACGAGCTTGAGTGGTGAAATGCAGTCACCGCCATAGATCGCAACTGTGCCACGCTCTTTGTACAGCTTAATGAGTTTTTTGGTGCATTTTAACGGCTTGCCGTGTTTGTCCAATTTTGGTTGGTTGCGAACAAAGATGTTATAGCGAAGATTCGAGTCACCAAGCATCCCGCTTGTTGTTTCACTGATGGTCAATTGGCGTTTAGACTTCTTATAAAACTCTAATAAGCGTTGCTGTAAATTGAACCGTGAAACACCGCATTCGATGTCAAAATCTAGACCTTTAAAAGCGTTTTTATTACTGTTGTTTCCAAAGTAACAAACTGCATCGTTAAACATTTGCGTTAAGTTTGCAAAAATTAAGAGAAAGTCGTTTTGTGGGTACGGACGTTTTTGATACATGCACCCAAACTCACTGTCTGACAACTTATAAAAATAGGTGCGAACGCCAGTATAACTGCAAAGTGAATCATAAATGCGTGTGCCTTTAATTTGAATCTGAGTAACATAGCTAGATGAAAATTCAGGGGTAGCCCAAAGCATAGGGCTGAACAGGATGTCCTTCACTAATCCATTGTCGTATGCACGGTCGCCAACGCGACTTTTTTGGTTAATGCGGTCGTTTTGGGTGTAAACATGGATGTTCTTCAGCTCCAACGTTTCACGTTTGAACACGGTCTTTTCAGCGGTAGCAGTAGCGGTCGTCATGGTGAAGTTCCTTATCGGCTTAAATACGTCTGTGCAAAAATTGCTTGCATGGTTTTAAAAATTTGGTCTGTTTCAAAGTAGTCAGAAATTTGCTCTTGGAATGGGCTTTGATGGTTGCGAACCAACGTGCGAATCGCAGAACTATTTAAGGTGTCTGAGTTGGTAAAACCATTTTTTAGTACTTTGATCTCAAAATATGGGCTAGTGGATGCAATCACACTGACAATAATGTTGCCGTCTTGGTCTGTCTTAACTGACAAATCAGCAATTGGGCTTAGCTCATGGCGTAAAAAATACATATTGTCGGGGTTATAGATTGCTTTAAATCTGATTCCGTCTTGGCATATAGCGCAAAACAGTTCATTCACCGACTCAGCAGTAAAGATCGCCCCAAACGTCACAACAACAGGCCCGACATTTTTTTGCTGTTTTTCATCATGTTTGATGGTTAGCTCGCAATGCGCTGTAATTAGGTTTTGCATGGTTTATATCCTCAAATGTGATTCAGTGGCATACGCACGTTATCCGTGCGTATGGGTGAATTGAATTAAGAAAGTTCGCGTGACCAACAATCTTCTATACGGTCGTATGCGTAGCCGTTTTGAGCCATTAACGTGCAAATGTCTTCAAGGTTTTTGCCAAAGATATTTACTGAGGTAACTTGGTCGAGTACTGATGTATGACCAAAGTTTTCTTTTAATGTTGCAACATAGATTTCAACGTCCATGAAGAAGAAATTTGTTTTATCAGCCAATGTCGGCATGTGCTGTTGAAATTGAAGTTGAGCATAGTCACTATCCGCTTGAAGATCCGCAAGGGTTAAATCACAGTTGTTGTCGATGTAATCTGAGATTTCATCAAACAATGTTTCCATGTGAGCACCGCTAAAAGTTTTAGGGAAACCGATGTATAAAGTGCCTTGTAACTGTACTGATTGAGCGTTTAAATTTGACATGCTGTTCACTCCAAGTTTTAAGCTTTCTGCTTTTGATAGTTTCATTTTATGGGAAAACACAACCTGGCAAACCTTTCTCGAAAAATAAGATTTTCAATCTTTTTTTAATCAATTAAAAAACATCGCTTGCGTACTAATATGATTTTTCTATTAGCCGTATCGCCGTAATGCATTAAGAATAATTTAACGAGCAATTAGTTAATTAATTAAGTTTAATTAAATTGTTAAGTTTTAAAACATATGAAGATGAACCAGCTCAAGACCGTCTTGTGCTTGAAAACATCACCATTGCTGAAGCGATGAAGTTAGCTGAAAACAACGGATTCTTTAAAGCAAAGTACCAGGTGCTTAAAGTGATTCAATATTTTGATGTTGAATTGGTACTCACGGCGTCTGATGTTGAGTACTGTGCTGAATTACACCAGTTTAGCGGTGGCTATAACGTGACGGTGCTTGCTGATACACCTGAACAAGATCTTATTGCAATTCTCAATTCATTGGGGATATTGAATTAGAGCCATCTCGTGATAAGAGAATGCAGCTCCGAAAAATGGAGTCTAAATTTAAATCTGCCTTTAAGGGATATGATTTATCCCAAGTATCCATAGTGATATGGTCAGTGTATGTTCACCAGTGGCACGATCGCAAAATTAGTACCGTATATATCTAAAAAAAACCACAATAACAATTGATGGTTTTTTAATGAGCTTTATAAAATGGGTTCATCATACGCACGGCGTTTGTGTTTTACATTTGGATCTATGCCAATTTGATTCGGATATAACAGGTTTAATACCTGGTTAATGCGATCAACTACGCATTGATTAAACAAGATATGACAGTTACCGTTTTCGTAGATCTTAATGCGTAATAAATTATCATCAATGCTATGCCAGATACCACGATCTAACCTGAGTTTATCTAATCTAGTGTGGTCTAAAGGCTTGCCAAATAACTGCCTTGCTATAAAGCGTACTTCTTCCACTAAATTATCTCGTCTGCAATAAGAATGGTAGCTATTGTGATGAATGATCACGCACGGGTTAATACCAGCACCAAGATTGGTTTTGTATTTGCTTGATAATTGGCAAAACAATGAATCAACTTTACGAGCATATGCCATGTGGCGCGTAGACCAGATAGATTCTAAAAATACATTCACGTTATCCATCGTGAAATCTTCAATTTCATGACGAGCAATTTTATCTGACAACGCATCATATTCTTTTTCAGATATAAAGTTTCTAAGATTGATGATCTCAGTTAACTTCCTCCAGAAGCATGACGATATTTGTTTTAAAGCAGATTCTTCAGTATTGAATGATGATGAATATGATTTTCGGGTGATTGCACTCACAATCTGGTAAGCATCAAGTTCAATATCTTTGATGCTTTCATAAATAACCTTTATTGACGATTTTGCTTTTTCGCATTGCAAAATTAGCTTTTCGACTTCAATAAAGTCTAATTCAGATGCTTGCACTTCTCTTTTTATATTTACCAACATATTCATAATTGCCCACCTAATTAGCTTAATTGTCTATATAGATATTTTAATAAAAACCATGGTCATTAATTTTTTTTTAAAATTTATAAGCTAACTTTTTCACTATAATTAAATTAAATAAGCACAACGCTTAAAACTTGGTGTAGTGGAATATGGCTCAACCTTTAAAATTCCTTTTAATACCACTGGCTATGTTAGCCAGTGTTCTGTATAATGCTCTATGAATTCATTACTTATTTTTTTAAATTAAAAATCATATGCAAAGCTTAAATGATGAAGAGTGTCGCCAAGTTGAAAGTGTAAAACAGCTTTTACAAAAAAATTTTAAAGATAAGCTTTATGCTATTTATTTATATGGTTCGTATGTTGATGGTGGTTTAAAACATAAAAGTGATCTTGATATTTTAGTTATTATTGAACGTGAAATTACCGATCAGGAAAGAAAACAATTAGCGCAGAATTTTCTAAATATATCTGTTCCGATTGGTCATGCTACAGCGCGTGCCTTAGAAATTACGATATTAGAAAAAGGGAGTATTACCAATAAAAATCATCCATATACATATCAGCTACAATATGGCGAGTGGTTGAGAGAAGAATTACTCAAAGGTGAATTACTTTATAGTCAACCTGATCCAGATATTAGTATTTTACTTAAAACTGCCCAATTACATAACATTACTATCTTTGGACCTGATATTTGCGATTGGTTAAATCCAATTAGCTATGAACAATTAATATTTGCCATGCAAAAAACTTATCCACAAATTATTGCTCATTGGAAAGACGATCAGGATGAATGTAATCAAATTTTAGCGCTATGCCGTATAGCTTATACATTAGATCATAAAACAATAGTTGCCAAGGATGTTGCTGCGACATGGTTTTTAGAATTCTTAAGTCAGATAGATCAAGACATTTTGCAACTCATAATAGATGAATATATTGGGCAAGGTCATGAGCAATGTTGGTTAGTTTTACATGATCAGCTTGCTAAAATTGTTAAAGAATTACAGCATAAAATTGAACCACTACTTTTTAACTGATGTGGAAGTAATGGATATGCTTCTTAGATTATTACCTCACTATATCTCTAAATACCGAAGAGACTTGATATTGCAAAGGGGGGCGTGGTTGGAGTTGCATGAAGATTTTAAATAAAAGCGGAGGAACTAGGGTAAAAGTTGCCAAAAAGTTTCTTCTGAAATGACTTTTATATTATGACGTTTAAGCAAAGCGGAGGTAACTCCATTGCCATAGATCTTATTCCCATTAAATTGACCATCGTAAATCATTGAACTACCACATGAAGGGCTATTTTCTTTAAGCACTACCAGAGTAGCTTTTAATAATTGAACTTTTTTTAAAGTTCTATATGCCCCTTCAATATAGATTGAAGTCACATCCTTTCCTGATTTTTCAATTACACAGGCTTTTCCATCTAAGACATCATCGCCATTACCTCCCGAAATCTCGGCAGGTTCGCGTGGTGTTGATAAACCGCCAAGAATCTCTGGACATACCATAGTAGCTTTTCCATCTTTGACTAATTTTTCGATTTTTTCGTTTAAGCTATGCGTCCCGTTATAACGTACCTTTAAGCCAGCCAGACAAGAACTTACTAAAATCATATTTCCTCTATGAAAAAGATATGTATCGATTTGCTATTTAGCCAGTACCTATTATTTTTTAAAATTAATAGGTTAGTGCTATGGATAAAACAAGAATTTAAATATGATCAATGCAAAGTGAGTTATTTTTTTTCTAACCCACAAAGCTTATAGATTAGTTTGATCCTTTTTGTTTAGAAAATTTATCAACAGTTCCCATAACAATAATGAAAAAAATAGGGACAAACACTAAAGCAAGAAGAGTTGCACTGATCATTCCTCCAAATACGCCAGTACCTATAGCCTTTTGGGTTTCAGAACTCGCACCACTTGCAAAAACTAAAGGAATAACTCCGCATGTAAATGCTAAAGAAGTCATTAAGATTGGACGCAAGCGCAATTTTGCAGCTTCAACGGTTGCTTTAACTAAACTCATCCCATCTTCTCGGAGAGCCTTAGCAAATTCAACAATTAAAATGGCATTTTTCGCTGATAATCCAATGATGGTAATCATACCAACCTTAAAGAAAATATCATTGGGCATACCTCTTATCATTACAGCTATAAATGCACCTATAAGCCCTAGAGGTACAACCAACATAACAGAAAGAGGGATGGACCAACTTTCATATAACCCAGCTAAAACAAGAAATACTACGAGCATAGATAGAAGTAATAAAAATATAGTTTGCGATTCAGCCTGTTTTTCTTCTAAAGAAATACCACTCCATTCATACCCCACACCTTTTGGAAGTTGTTTGATTAAATTTTCCATTTCTGACATTGCTTGACCAGAAGATATACCAGGTGCTGGACTACCCGTAACACTTAAAGATGGACGACCATTGTAACGATTGTATTGTTGTGGGGAGTATTGCCAAACTGGAGTAATAATCTCAGACATAGAAATCAGTTTACCACTTTGACTATTTACTTTGATTTGTAAAATATCATCAATACTCATACGTGATTTGGCATCAAGTTGAACAATAACTTGCTGCATACGATCTTGATTTGGAAAATCGTTGATATACATTGAACCCATTGAAGTAGAAATGATATCGGTAACATCACTGAAGTTAACACCTAATATTTGTAGTTTTTCACGATCAATTTTGAGTTGTACAGAATTTCCATCTGGTAAACCATCAGAGTAAACATCTACAACTTTTTTACTTTGAGTTGATAAACTGAGTAATTGATCTTGGGCTTGTGCTAATGCTTGCATGCCAATATTTCCTACATCCTGCAATTGTAATGAAAATCCAGAAGAGCTTCCTAATTCATCAATTGCTGGAGGCAATACAGACATTACTTGGCCTTCCGAGCTGTCAGCCATTGCAGTATTCGCATTATCCACGACTTGTTGGGCAGTAATTTTACGGTCCTCAAAGGGGAGTAAATTGGTAAAATACATTGCTGTATTTTGCCCTGAACCACTAAATCCAAAGCCTAAGATCGCCATATTATCTTGAATACCAACTTCTTTATTTAGATGTTCCTGAAATTCAGTAACAACTTTTTTGGTACGTTCTTGTGTGGCATCAGAAGGAAGTTGAATTGATGTCATAAACCAACCCTGATCTTCTTCTGGCATAAATGCAGTAGGTACTTGTTTAAAACAAAAAAGAAGTGCAACAACAATGCCTATAAAAAATAGCATAGCCGTTCTTTTATGTTTAATGACTTTAAATAAACCATGTTCATATCGATTATTTAATTTTTCAAAACTTCGATCAAACCAAGCAAAAACACCTTTTTTCACATGATTTTTATCTATTGGTTTCAACATGGTTGCACATAAAGCAGGTGTCAAAGTTAAGGCTAGGAATGCTGAGAATAAAATCGAAACTGACATTGTGATAGTGAATTGGCGATAAATAATCCCTACTGAACCATTTGCTAAAGCCATTGGTAAAAATACTGCAGCCAAAACCAAAGTAATACCAATAATCGGATTCGTAATTTCTTTCATCGCCTTCGAGGTGGCATCTGCAGGGGACAAGCCTTCTGATACCATGATTCTTTCCACATTTTCAATCACTACAATGGCATCATCTACAATGATCCCAATCGCCAGCACCATACCAAACATGGTTAGGACATTGATAGAAAAGCCAGCAAGTAGCATTACAGAGAACGTTCCTAGCAATGCTATGGGAGCAACAATAGCTGGAATTAAGGTATAACGAACATTATGAAGAAATATGAACATTACAATAAAGACTAAAACCATGGCTTCAATCAATGTTGTAATTACTTTTTGAATAGAAACTTTAACAAATGGTGCAGTATCATAAGGGATTGAGAATTTCATTCCATCAGGTAATGAAGTACTCAATTGGTTGATTTTTGCCTTTACCCCTTCAGCAGTTTTAACGGCATTTGCATTGGGACTCATTTGTATTGCTATTGCTGTAGATGGATTACCATTCTCTAAAATGGCAAAACTATAAGACTGCGCACCAACCTCAATATGAGCCACATCTGATAACAGTACAGTTGCCCCATTTTTATTCGAACGTAAACTAATTTTTTTAAATTGTTCAACAGTCTCCAATTGCCCTTGTGCTGTTAATGGAATCGTAATTTGCTGTCCTTTGAGGGCAGGTGTATCACCTATACGACCAGGTGAAATCGGGAGGTTTTGATTTTGAATAGCCGTATTTACGTCTTTAATACTCAGACCATAAGATACTAAACGATTTGGATCGACCCAAATGCGCATAGCTTTTTCAGCTCCAAAATTCTGGATTTTCCCAACCCCATCAACTCGCTTGATTTCTTCAATGACGTGTCGTGTCATGTAGTCACTTAGGTCTATTTCAGAATATTGATGATTAGGGGAGTTCAGACCTATGATCATCAAAAATCCAGATGAAGCTGCATCAACCATAAGCCCTTGTTGTCGAACAGGTTGAGGTAGTCTCGACTCAATTGCTTTGATTTTGTTTTGAACATCAACTTGAGCAAGCTCTACATCTGTACCAGGCTTAAATGTAGCAGTAACAGTAGCGCTACCAGAGGTATCTGAACTTGAACTGTAATACAGTAAATTCTTAACACCTGACATTTCTCTTTCAATAAGTGTTACAACACTGTCATTGAGCGTCTTTGGTGTAGCTCCAGGATACATTGCTGTAATACTAATTTGTGGTGGAGCTACACTTGGAAAGCGTGCAATTGGCAATTTAGGTATACTTAATACACCAAATAAAATAATAAATAAGGCGATGACCCAAGCAAAAATTGGTCGACGAATGAAAAATTGAGACATTATTGCTGCCCCCCATTTTCATTATTCGTTATAGGTGCTTGCCATTGTTTTACTTTTAGTCGCTGATTAGGTTGAATACGGTCTACACCTTCGACAATGATTTTTTCACCCGCATTTATACCTTGCGTGACTACATAACTATTTTGATAACGCTGACCCAGTTGCACAGTTTTACTTTGTGCTTGCTCTTTTTGGTTGATAATAGTTACATTCGCCTTACCACTAATATCATGTTGGATAGCTTGCTCTGGCACTAAAATCGCATTATCAACTTTTGTTCGGCTCATGTTGATACGGACATACATGCCGGGAAGCAATTTTTGACTAGGATTATTCGCTAAAATACGGATAGTCACATCACCAGTATCGGGATCTACTTTAGTGTCTGAAAATAAAATTTCACCCCTTACATCGTATGGCTTACCTTGACTATTTAGTATTTCAACGTTATGGCTAGCATTTGACAAATTCCCTTGTTGTAATGCTTCCTGTATTTTTTCATAATCAGTAATTGACTGTTTTACGTCGATATACACTTTATCAATTTGCTGTACTACTGCCATGGCTTTAGTATCACCTTGGCTGACTAATGCACCTTCAGTCACTAAAATCTCACCAATAATTCCAGATATTGGCGATGTAATTGTTGCATATTTTAGGTTAAGTTGTTGACGTGAAAGTATCGCTTCCATTTGAGTAACATCAGCTTTTGCTTTCTGATATTCTGCTTCAGTATTGTTATATTCTTGCTTACTAATTGCATTAACTGTCACCAGTTCAGCGTATCGTTTTAACAAAATTTGAAGGCGTGTTACTTCAGCCTCAGCACGATGTAAAGTTGCTCTATTACTTTTGACATCAGCCTGAAATATTTCAGAATTTAATTTAAAAAGTGGTTGACCTGCATGTACATAAGTACCCTGTTTAAATAGAACTTTATCTACTATGCCACCAACCTGAGGGCGAATTTCAGCAATACGATATGCAGTGACACGCCCAGGGAGATTTTCAATCAGATTTATTGATTGTGTTTGGGCAGTCATTACACTTACTGATGCTAACGGTGCATCTGCTGAATGATGCTCTGCATTTTCTGATTTTGAGCAGCCTATTAGTAGCACAGTCATAATGCCAGCTGAGCTAACTAAATAACGACTTTTTTTCATAATTTCCATCTTTGAATAGGGTTAAGCTCATACAGTTAAATGATAAATAGCGGTATAACTAAAGTTTAGATTAACTGGTGAAGAGCTTACTAAAGTGACATTTTGCTTAAACTATATAAGTGAAGTAGGCATTGTATTAAACGAATATTTAAATCATTCGATTTAAATATTCTAAGTTAATAAAATAGTGACTTATAAAATAAAAAACGGAAGGTTTTCATTTTCACTGGTTTGATGACATAAAATCTTAAAGCTAAGTATTGATTTCTAAATCATATTGTTGCAGTACACTAGGGGTCAATATACATTTGAATATTGATGAATAAATTCCTAATTGATGTTGCATTTTCCATCCTTCAGAAAAATCTGCCATTAACCAAATAACCTCATCTACAAAAATATGCTCAATTGCAATAAACCAATATTCTTTTTCAAGATCTGTCAGCGTTACAAATTCAGCATATCCTTGTTTAAAAAGATTCCACTCATCAACTGTAAACAGAGGTGGTTCCACTTGTTTGAACAACTAAAAGCGTATTTATAAGTGATATTCCGCTCTAGTTAAGCCACCTTGTTTTGTTGGGGTAGCTGATCATAGTAAAACTCATTTGGTGTCATTTTGTCTAG
>NZ_VPAW01000044.1:0-10025 GCF_013419055.1 Acinetobacter sp. YH12108
CGCTTTAATCGTGATAAAGCATGGCCATAGGTCGCTGCTTTATCTGTATTGATGACCCGTGGAATTTGCCATTTTTTCACCGTATTGAAGATCTTTCCTAGAAAACTATAGGCTGATTTACTGTTCCTTCTAGCGGAAAGGTAAAAGTCAATCGTATGACCACGTTGATCAACTGCACGATACAGGTAAGTTCATCGCCCCTTCACTTTGATATAAGTCTCATCCATATGCCATGAATGTAAATCTGTAGGATTACGCCAATACCAGCGTAACCATTTTTCCATTCCTGGAGCATAACGCTGAACCAAATGATAAATTGTACTGTGATCCACATTTACGCCTCGTTCAGCGAGCATTTCTTGAAGTTCACGATAGCTGATGCCATATTTACAATACCAAAGAACAGCCCAAAGGATGATTTCACCTTGAAAGTGCCGACCCTGGAAGGGACTCATCTGCTGTATCTCGAAATAAATAAGATATTTAACTTATCATGTCAGCCTATTTGCAACAGTGCCGTTGGCTGTGGCATTACAATTATGAACGACCACATCAAGCTAACAAAGAAAATCCACCTCTAATGGCTGCTTAACCTATACTTTTAACTTCGGTTATTTAAGGAGGATACCCTTTCCTATAAGTATCAAAATGTATATGAATATTACTTTTTCGATTCTTTAGGATCCTTAACGATCAGCATTAAAAATCTTCTTACAAATGGAATGAAGATTAAAATTAGTGGGTAAGCTACGCCCCAAGATAGCATCCAAGATGAGAACCATTTGAGAATAAACCCTTCTACTAATCCTTTATTTATAATAAGATTAAAACAAGAAAGTGATCCACTCATTAGAGCAGATAAAAATAGAGGCATAAGCCAAGAAAGATGTTTAGCATGTATCTTTGGTATTTCCTTGAAAAAAGATTTTTTCATATAAGATCAACTGAAATGCAAAAAATTAAACTAAATATTTCGAAGATTTAGAGTTTTTTGAGTGATTTAATAAACTCAAAAAAATGTGGTAAAAATTCTTTGAATAAAGGTATGTCTTTATTTTCTAATAATACTTCACCCATAAACTTTACTCCCACTGCAAAAGCTTTCATTGATTCTTTATCTATTAGTTCTTTCTTCTGTAAATACTCTAAAACTTTAAAAATGTCATCATGATTGTAAGCAGTAAAAATAAGGTTTTCAGTGTAAGTTGAGGGTTGACCTTTTGCATCTTCTATATGTTGTACAGTAACTTCATATTTATGTTGTTTCATGATACTTCCTAATTTTTATTACAACTAATATCAATAGCAGTTTGATTAATACTTGTAGCAATTTAACGGATTGTTTAGCCAGTCTAAGGTATTACTTTTAATTTGAATCACAAGACTAATTTAAAGTTTTCCATCACACGATAAATATCCAAATATTGATCACTAGTATAGATTTCACTTCGAGTCTCTAAACGGCCAAAAGTTTATCACTCTCTTTGACCATTTAAATGATTAATAGCAGAGACCGTAATCGTAGCTTTTTTACGAATACGATCAAATTTTTCTACACAAAAAAATTGTATACTTTAAAATGAGATTAAATAAATGGTTATTATACTAAGGCTGTATCCACCATTTAGTAATTTTTTACCTATATCAATATCCTTAAAATAGGATTATTAATTTAATATCGCTAGATTCACACAAGTCGCTATTCTAAACTCAATGAACGATTATAAGTTGATTCAATCAGCAATATTTCTTCCACATTTAAAAAATTATGAAAGTCAAAACCTTTCATATCACTATGAAATTCTGGACTAGTCATATATTTTTTGGTAACAGCTATTGGATCAGTCCCATCCTCATAACTGACTAAAGCAATGACTTGCTGTTCTGTAGCTCGATCAAGATACACAGCATGTGTTTTTATATTAAATTTGGCTAAACTCACAATGTGGCTTTTCCAAATTTCAAGATACTCTTGAGCAGCTTCTTTACTTTTTAAGGTATATATTCGAAGTTGATAAATCATATGCATTTCTCTTTTGATAATTAAACAACATAAATTAGCTATAAAATATTTAAGAGAGCAGCCATTTTAAAAATGCTCTCTTAGTCTTGAATCAGTTTAATATTTAATTGCTGCAGACAAATAAAAACCATCACCTTTTGATTTATTTTTTGCAACAATATCTTTTTGCCAGCTAGCACTAATTAATGCTCCATTTTTAAACTGGTATTGGATAGCAGGACCAATTGCAAAACCTTCAGTTTTAGAGTTGGCAATCTCAACATCATTCTGTTTGTCATTTTCAAATTGTGTTGAATAATAACCCACTATTGCAGGTTCCCATTGTCCTACTTTATAACCAGCCATGTAATCTAAGAAAAATTCCGTACCTGTTTTATAATTTGTGTCTTCATTTTCCCAGTTAAAAGAAACACGAGGTGAAACTCCTATATCTAATCCATTTTCATTTTTATATCGAAGGCCAAAAACAGGTTGGATTGCAAAACGGTTATTTGAAACATTCAAAGTTGCGCCATTAGAGTAAGAACCAATCGGAAGTGCAAAATTTAAAGCTGCTACAGTTTGCCAATTTTTCTTTTCTCCTAGATTCCATTGGAAAATTAAGGGGCCAAAAATTACATCAGCTAGTCCATTATCTTTGTCTGATAATCGCCCATAAGGAGTATTGAAGCTATTATCGACATTAACAAATGTTCCAATTAGTTCTGATGAAACAACATCTGCTCCAAACAAATGTGAATCCCATACAGTGATAAAGCGTAAGGTTTGCGCAAATACAGATAAATCTAAATCTGTACCTTTAATTTCATCCCCTTTATGATCATTCAACTGTTTAGATTCCGAGTAGAAAGATAAAAGTTGTAAATAATTTCCTGGCTGAGGGGGAAAGTCAGCGATAAAATATTGAGCAGAGCCAGGTGCGTAGGTAGAGTTGCCATGCTCAGCTGCTTGACTTATCGCAGGTAACATTGCAGATGCAGCTAATAAATATTTTAAATAGTTTTTTTCGAACATTTTTTCAATCCCTTTCTAAAAAAAAAGCACAAATTTTCCTAAAGCACTTGTGCATTAAGCTACTAAATCGCTTTAATAACTTTTTGTTGAATAAACCCAAATGGTTTAACTTTTCCATCTGGACTTCTAGCTTCCATAAATACTTCATCACCAAAATTGAGATAAGGTGTTTGTATTTTTCCAATTTTTAGAATTTCACGTATCCGTTGTTCAGTAAGACAACTCGAACCTACCGTTTCATCTTTATTAGAAACAGTTCCTGATCCAATAATCGTTCCAGCAGTTAATTTGCGTGTTCTAGCGGCATGAGCGATTAGCTCTCCAAAACTAAAATCCATTTCTCGACCATTGGCGTGACCAAAATTTCTTTTATTAAGTTGGATAAATAACTCAAGGTGAACTCGACCATCTTTCCAATATTCACCTAACTCATCAGGGGTAATCGCAAAAGGAGCAAAAGATGAACTAGGTTTAGCATTGATAAAACCAAAACCTGTTTTCATTTCTCTGGGACCTAGTTCTCTTAAACTCCAATCATTCAACTGAAGGATTAACACTATAAAATCAGCTGCTTTATGTGCCGATACACCCATAGGAACTTCTGTAGTCACAACAGCAAATTCACCTTCGAAGTCGATACCATCTTCTTTATTTAAAAAAGCGACATCACAGAATGGTCCAATAAAGTCATCAGAAGCACCTTGATACATTAATGGGCAATTATCTGCATCAATATGTTCTTCAATATTGAAAGCTTGAGCCATTAAATGCCCATGGTTTTTAAAAGCTGATGCATCGCAAAATTGAGTTGTTTGAGGCAGTGGGGCTATACAGCGACTTAATTCGATTTCAGAAGTAGTAACTGAACCCTCATTTATTTTTCTATAGTACTCAGCTAGGTCAAGATATACGGTAGACCAGTTTTTTACTGCTTCAAATAAGTTTGGAACAATATGTTGTACAGAAAGTACTCGTTTTCCATCTTTTGAAACAAGGTAGAGTTCACCGTAGGTTGTACCATTATCATAGGTTGCAAATTTCATAATTAATTTCCATCCGAAATTGTTGTACCACCATCTACAACTATGTTTTGTCCAGTAATAAAAGCACCACCATTACTCGCTAATAAGAGGGCGATGCTCGCTATTTCATAAGGTTGTCCAACACGACGTAAGGGAGTAGCAAGTAAGCGCTTTTCTATAAAGTCTGGTTTGTCCAATAACTCTCTTGCCAAAGGCGTATTAATTAGTCCTGGTAAGATCGCGTTTGCTCTAATATTCAGTGATCCAAATTCAACTGCAATATTTCTGACTAGTTGATTTAGTCCAGCTTTAGATATTCCATAAATACCTAAAGACTTATTTCCTCTAATTGAGGCAATACTTGAAATAAAAATTAGGCTTCCGCCAACTGGTTTATTTTTTTCCATTATTGGAATTAATAAATTAGTTAGTTTTATTGCCGAGAGAAGATTTATATCTAATATTTTCTTTAGATTATTAAAATCTAAATCAGTATGGCTTGAGCACAATCCCTCAATACCAGAACAAAATACTAGAGAGTCGATTCTAGAATAGGTATTAATGATATATTCAGTGAGGTCTTTGATATCTTCTTCATTGGAAATATCTGCAGGGAAAATATCAACCAATTTCCCTTTGTTTTGAAAGAGTTGTTTTCTTTCTTTTAATTTTTCCTGGTTGATATCAGTAAGAATAACTGTAGCGTTATATTCGATGAATAAATCTACAGTAGTTTCACCTATTCCACCTAAAGCACCTGTAATAAGGACGACTTTATTTTTAAGGTTAAATAAGTCCATTTTTTTAACCAGAAAATTGGTGCGATAACTGTGTATCATAATTAGCATCAATTAAAATAAAGGCGATACGACAAACATGGTCTGTACGGTTAGACCAAGCATGATTAGTACCTCTTTGAATAATTACACTATTTTCGCCAACTTCTACTTCTTCATCATCCAGAATCAATGTGATAGTTCCACTAATAACGATTCCATAATCAATCGTTTCTGTTCTATGCATTAATGGATGTTTTGATTCAGCTGATGAAGTTCCTGCTTTATCATCACCAATTTCTTTAAATGTAGCTTTTAGATCGTCTGGGGATAATTTATGTAGATATTCATGATCTGGTGGAATATCTACAAATCGAAAGCGAGTACCTCCCGTAGGAGGCGGTAGTATCAATGCTCCGGTTGTAACATCATCAGTATTTGCTGAGATTGAGACACTAGCTTCTGTATTCCATACCTCATGGAATACTGTTCCCGGTGCACTTTTAAGATTATGGACGTTTTTAAGAACACTATTATCGAGAACAATAGCTTTTCCTTCAGGGTTATGACCAGTGATAACTCGTTTTATTAATTTAAATTCCATCTAAATATTCCTTAAACAATATAATTGGTTATTAACTATTGCTATGTTTACTGAAGTTAACTTTTTGCCCATACACGGACCTTGTACACAATCACCTGTTTGAAAATTGAATAAAGCGCCATGAGCAAAACATTTAATAAACTTATGATCTTCACTTAAGTACTGATCATTTTTCCAAGACATAGGTGTGGCTTGGGCATAATGAGGACATGCATCAAGCCATGCGTAAATTTGTTTTTCATACAAAAGAACTATGACTTTTTTTTGATATAAAGTTGAGTAAAACGCTCTTGTGTATAAAGGTTCTAATTCATTTAGATCGCATAAAAATTCACTTTTTACTTTCATAACTAAGTATTAGTGATCTGCTCCAGGAGCCCACTTTTCAGCATATTTGAATAAGAATCTTTGAGATGCTTCAGCACTAAAAGGCACACTTCTTGGCATCCATGAGTCATCATGTTTATCCATGTCAGCGTCGTATTCGATATGGCAACCTAAAGGACTATTGAAATACCAAAACCAATTTGAGCCAAAGTTATGTCTACCTGGCCCCCAAAAAGGTGTATAACCAGCTTCTAAGAATCTTGTACCAGCCAACATCACTTCTGTTGGCCCAGCCAAGTGGAAAGCAAAATGTTCGATACCTTGCATATGCTCAGGAGTCTGGATCAGAAATAGACTATGATGGTCATCATTTGCTGATGGACGTAAAAAGGGACCTACACCCTCTAAAATATCTGTAGTTCTGAATCCTAGGCGATTGCAATAAAATTTAGAGGCCTGTTCACCATTAGGTACAAAAAGGACTATATGACTTAATGTTCTAGGAGCTACATTAATGACTTTATTTAAACCTAATTCATTAGGTTTCCTTTGGGGAGTAGCACCGGGTGAATTTACTTTTTCATGTGGTAAATTTAGGGTCACTCTCTGAGTAATTTGAAATTTAAGAGCAAACCCTGAATCATCATTAAATTCAATAGAACCATCAATATTCTTTTTAACTACACGGTCTTTAGATATCTCTGCTTCAATAAGTTCTAGGTCATAAGCTTCTTGTACACCATAAACCTGTTTTCTTAAGAAGCTACCTGATTTTAATGCGGATGGAAGAAGAGAAGAATCCTCATGAAAAAGATGAACTGAAGTCCCATCTAATGCAGAATAAATAGCTTGAGTTTCATCTAAAAGAGTTTCCTTTAAACCATAGTCTTTCAAAAATGTGCAACACTCAAGAAAATTTGGAACACCGAAAACTAAAGCATCTGGGCCAATGATTTTCATCATTCAATTCCTTGTATAAATTATATTCATAGAATGAATCATAAATTTCTATCTTGTATTTACACAAATGATTTAAAACAATAGATTGTATTGATGGAATCAATACATAATTGGAAAATGGAATGAGATACAAGAATCTAGATTTAAACCTTCTAGTAGCTTTAAATCTTTTTTTAGAAGAAAAGAATGTTAGTAAAGCTGCAGAAAAAATGTTTATAACTCAATCGACTGCTAGTAGCGCATTAGCTAGACTGAGGAATTATTTTAATGACGAGTTATTAATTCAGGTTGGTAAACAAATGGAGCTAACGCCAAGAGCAAAAAAAATGGTGGAGCCTGTAAAATTAATTTTAATGTCTATAGATCATCAAATTATTCAACCACCAGAATTTGATCCCTATACTCTGGAGATGTCATTTACCTTATGTCTCTCTGATTATACTTTAGTGACTTTTATACCTGTTTTCCTGCAGTTTATAAAAGACCGAGGTTATAAAATTAATTTTGATTTTAAACCACAATCTATTGATCCAGTAAAGACCTTGGAAAGTGATGAAGCCGATTTGCTAATCATACCTTCTCAATATTTGACAGAAAAACACCCTCATGAGAACTTATATACTGAAGAGTTTGTTTGTATTGCATCTAAAAATCATCCGCGATTAAAAAAGAAAAAAGCTTTGACTTTGCAAGATTTTGAAGGTGAAAAGCATATTGTTATGAAGCCACCACAAAACTTAGATTCTGTTGAATCGATTGCTATAAAGAAAATGAAATTAAAAAGAAAAGTTGCTTTAACTACTTTTAGTTTTTCATCGATACCAGAATTAATTTCGGATTCAGAATATATTGCTATTGTACACAAACGTTTAGGAGAGAAATATCTTCAAAGATCTGATTTATATTTATTTTCTCTACCTTTTGATTTCCCCTTAATGCACCAAAGTATCCAATGGCATCGATTTAGAAATGATGATTTAGAATTACAATTTTTGATAAAAATAATGAATGAGTTTTCTAATACTTTGTTTTTATGATGGATAATTATTTAAGTAATTGTTGACATTACAACAGTTAGGACCTAACCTAAATAAAAGGATTTTTTTTAACCATAATGTTGACATTACAACAGTATGGTTATTATTTACTCAGGGTTGTGGAATGACACATATTATCGTTACTGGTGCACAAGGTTTTCTAGGTTCACGCCTTATTGATAAATTACTAAAGCGTCCAGAAGTTAGTAAAATTAGCTTAGTTGATCAAAAATTTTATGAGAAGAAGAATTCTCATAAACTTCAATATTTTGAAGGTGATTTAACCTCACCTGTATTCTTAAACGAAATATTTAAATCTGACGTAGATGTAGTTTTCCATTTAGCGAGCATTCCTGGTGCTGCCGCTGAAAAGCAACCTTATGTTGCTCAAAATATTAATTTCTTAAGTGTACAGAGAATACTAAATTTATTAGAAAAACAAAAAGTTCCTCCTAAATTTATCTTTGCTAGCTCAATAGCAGTTTATGGAAATGATACTCAAGATGTTATTACTGAATATGATTTGATAAACCCTCAAACTTTATATGCAACCCATAAGTCCATCGTAGAGCTTTTAATTGCTGATGCTTCACGACGCAATATAATTAATGGCTTATCACTCCGAGTACCAGGGCTTGTAGCAAGACCGGAAAAAGCTAGTGGTTTTGCTTCTTCTTTTATGAGCGAGATTTTTTGGTCGCTTAAAAACAATGAGCATATTATTTTACCAGTTTCAAAAGAAGCTACCGCTTGGTGGTTATCAGCAGACTGTGCTGCTGAAAACTTTATTTTTGCCGCTTTTAATGATTTTACAGCATTAAATGCGCGAAGAGTTATACAACTTCCTGTTCTCTATTTAACTGTTTCAGAAATTATTGAAGAAATTAGCAATTACTTCAATGAAGATAAAATTTCATTAATTAGTTACGACATTGATCCATATATTCAAGCCAATTTTGGCTCGTTTCCCCCCCTTATAAGTTCTTATTCGGAAAGTAAAGGTTTCTTTAATGACCATTCTATATCCGCATTGATAAGACGAGTTTATGAATAAAAATTTGTGATCTGAAAACACAAATTAATTTCTATCAAATTTACTTTAATTAAGAGGTTCACTATGTTCCAGTATTTTCCAACAAACTATGTTTGGAGCCTAACTACTATGATTGCGATTAGTCATGGTGGTCATATGGGTGAAATTGATGAAATTTGCAAACCTATATTGGATGCATCCAAAAATGGTGACGACATTGGTACAGTTGAATTCATGCATGCTTGGAAAAAATATGCTGACAACTTGGTAGAATTGGCTGAATTAGATCTGACAAAGAACAGAAATTTTTCAGCAGGTGATAAATATCAGAGAGCAGGCTTATATTATTCCATAGCTGAACGAATGCAAGAACATGGAAATAAAGAGCGTGTTGAAATTTATGCTAAATCTTTAGAATGTTTTGAGTTCTCACGTCAATATAAAAGATCAAATTGCATTCGTGTTGAGATTCCTTATGAAGATTCTCATCTCTCAGCTTTATATGTAAAAAATACTTCAGAAAACGGTGAAAAGCTACCAGTAGTCGTGATGATGAATGGTCTCGATTCTAGTAAAGAAATTCTGTATACCTCTCCGATTACAGACATGCTCCTAAAACGTGGTTTAAGTATTTTATTTGTAGATCAACCAGGAACAGGTGAAGCCATTCGTCTGCAAAATTTGCCAGCTGTTTATAATGCAGAAGTTTGGGGCTCAAAAGTTATTGATTGGTTATTTAAACAAGAAGAAGTTGATACAAATCGAATTGGCGCTCTAGGTGTTTCTTTAGGTGGATATTACGCTCCCCGAGTAGTTGCATACGAACCTCGATTTGCTTGTGGCGCTGTTTGGGGAGCAAATCATGAT
Organism: Acinetobacter sp. YH12108; assembly: GCF_013419055.1. Lineage (NCBI taxonomy): Bacteria > Pseudomonadati > Pseudomonadota > Gammaproteobacteria > Moraxellales > Moraxellaceae > Acinetobacter > Acinetobacter sp. YH12108. The sequence goes on from NZ_VPAW01000044.1 coordinate 9,664, forward strand.
TGGCGTGCTGTTCAGCAAGCCCGTTTAAAACGTGAGGGAGAAAACCCTGTACCTCATTACTGGAAACATGTGGAGTGGGTGTTCGGCGCTACCGATCTTGATGATTTCTTTAAAAAAGCAGAAAACATGCATTTAAATGGAGTCGTAGAAAAAATCAAAGTGCCATTTCTTGTAACACATGGTGAAAATGATCGTCAGATTCCTCTTAAATATGCATATGAAACTTTTGAGCAATAGAGGTGGTTCCACTTGTTTGAACAACTAAAAGCGTATTTATAAGTGATATTCCGCTCTAGTTAAGCCACCTTGTTTTGTTGGGGTAGCTGATCATAGTAAAACTCATTTGGTGTCATTTTGTCTAG
>NZ_VPAW01000045.1:0-9160 GCF_013419055.1 Acinetobacter sp. YH12108
GGTGAACCAGTCATCAAAGACTTCAGTGGTATATATTGAGTACATAAGTAGAATGTATCCTATAGGATACATTTATGCAAGAAATAAACTTGATATTTGGGGCTCGAAACGGTGAATTTCGTATAACAACCATTATGTTAAATGGACTTAATTTTTCAAATAATTAATTAAAATATCTGTTTGTAACGTGCTTTCTCAGCTCCAAGCAATAAATTGCACATATAAAGAAAAAAAGATTCATTAAAAAACCTAAAATCATATACAAATACAGAAAAAAATCAGGTCCATTTAAAAGTTTTCTTATAGAAGATATATTTCCACCATCGGTAAAAATAAACATTTGATATCTCATATAAATAAAAATTAACAAGACTAAAGAGCATAGTAATACAATTAAATGTCTATTGTTTTTAACATCATGAGTGCTCTGGTAATATCTTTCATATTTTTTAAATAAATATTGAGTTCTAATGTCTAAGCCCACAAATGTATACTTTAAAAGCATAATTAAAAAAATAAATATTTCAAATATTAACGTAACATCATTTACTAATTTTACTTGTGGTGATGCCAAAATCATTGATTGAGAAAATTTGGTGATCCCTAAATAATCTTCAATATAAAATCCCAAAATATAAGCAACAATAAAAACTAAGAAGAAGAGATATAAATAGAAATACCTAAAAGGTGATAATTCCTCCAGAACTTTCAATAGTAGTCTATCTGGATTATAGGCAGCTTCACTTATATCATTATTCATATCCCCTCCTGTTGTTCTACGAGTTAGATTGATCTTATTTCAGTTTTCCTAAAATTAACATAATACACCTTATACGAAATGCGTTATAATTCTCTTGAAAATTCAACGCTGTAGTTCCTAGTTGATAGCCCGAACATCCCTGTTCGGGCTTTTTTTGTGATTTTTCACGTTCCACGCCTATTATTTAAGCAATGTTTCACGACTTTATTCAGTTTTAATAAACATCATCCGGTTTTTTGGTGAGTCATTATTTCATTGCTGGCAATGAAATTGGCTCATCAAAAAATTGGAGTCCTGGTTAACCATACGGAAGGAAAAAACGGCTCAGGAAGCCTCTCTTTTTAGGTTCTGGCTCAACATGTTCTGGAACAGGGATACGTTTGTTCTCTGGAGTAGTCAATCCGTCCTCTTTAACCTGCTTTAACTGAATATTTGTTGCCATATCAGTTGGGTTTGGCGAAATATTACTTTCAATATTCTCTTTATTAGGTTCACTACTAGCTTTAGATGGCTTCATTTCAATTAGTGTAAGAAGCGTATCGATACGAGCATTAGCTTTAGCCTCTCTATCTTCTGCTTTTTCTAATTGTTTCTTTAAAAAGTCGATCTGATTTTTCAACTCTACTACTGTTTTATCAGTGTATTCGGGTGTATCCAGATTCTGTATTAGAGACGTATCAATACGTTTTGACTGTTTTCCAGAAAACGGTTCACCATATACACGCAATAATTCTGAAAAGTCTATAAAGCCATCATGATCACGGCTTAATACCCCATTTTTTATATCTTTATAAAGTGTCGCTCTAGATTTTTTATACAGTGTGGCAGCATCACTAACACTGTATTTTGTACTTGTTTTCATAGTGTATTACTGTGTATTTAAGATACGTATTGAAGAATACAATAAGTGTATTCTTCAATACACTCAAGGTTTGAAGCCTAAGTTCCGTAAGTAAGGTAAAAACTGCTTCTGTTGTTTTGGATCTCTAAGTTTTTCCTTGATTTTTGAAGCTAATATTTCATAGCTCTCGCCCTCACGCGCTAGATGAGAAAGTTCATGTAGACGTGATAGTTGATTACCAAACATGTTTATCTGAGCATCTGTTAACTTATAGAACTCTTTCGGTATGTCTGTAGTTTCCTGACCAATACTTTTTGTTTTTTCTTTAAAAGAAAAAGTAATGTGAGTAACTTTACGACCTGTTTTTTTCTGCTCATACGTCACACGTAAAGGGCTGTATTCATTTATTTGATCTACAGCAGTATCAATTACCCTTTTTTTAAAATCAGCAAATAACGGATACTTTTTACCTAGTTCCAGCATGGTTCGTAGATTATCAACAGAGATTTCACGCTTACCTATTTGTCTGTATTGCACCAGTAACTCATAGATACGGATACCGTACCCACTGTTGATACCCGCGATATCAGATAGAGCATATTTCGTAAATTCTCTACTTAGGTTAGATATAAAAGGCAAAATTGGTTTTGAAAAGCGAATACCAATGACACTTTGACTATCTAAAAACTGAACCTCTTGTACCCATCTCATTTTGATAGATTTATCGTCTACAGAGAGGTTGATAGACCTTTCATAAAGTCTATTAATCCCTTCTTTTAAATCTCTATAGGCTGTTTTCTCGTGTACTCCTAGGAGCTGTAATTCATTAACACTCACTGGGTATAACTCATCATCTGTGATGGGTTGATTCTTTGGAATACGTGAAATGGCTGCCAAGACAATACGTTGCTCTACGGCACTTAATTGATATGAAGCTTCTATAACTTGATTTGATTTTACAACTTGATTCTTATCCAAAATAAAACCATTTAATTTTTAATATATGACAAATATATACTTGTCATAGTTGGTAGTCAATCCGTCATAGTTAAGTAGTCAATCCGTCATAGTTAGTAGTCAATCCGTCATAGTTAGTAGTCAATCCGTCATATTTAAATACTGAAACTATTGCTACTAAAGGCATACAGAGGGCTGAAAAGATTTAAAAGATTTAAAAATAATTAAAAAAGGGAATTTGAAAAATTGCCCTTGGTTTTCGCTACGCTCAAACTCTATTGAATCTCGCTTTCGCTCGATTCGTTGGGGCAATTTTTGCTTCATATTTTCGTGACTTTTAGAAAAAGCAAAAGCAACTCGGAATTCGCTTCGCTCATAAGCTTTTTTTTCTCGCTACGCTCGGTTTAGGAATCAAACTTGGAAAGTTCGCACCCATTCGGGATGCTCTGCTATGCAGGTGATTGATGGATAGGGAGCTTGTAATCAGGGAAAGGAAAGGGCAAATTTTCTCAGTTCGCTCGTAGACACTCGCTCTGTTTAGCGACTCATGCCACGAGATTTCATTTTAGGCGCATGTTGCTGTGCTTTGAGCTGTTGTTCTTGTCTGAGTTTCATCTGTTGTTCTGCTTTGATCTCATCCACACATTTTTTAATGACTTGATAGGTTGGGTATAGAGTCTGGTATTGCTTGGCTTTGGCCGGATGTTGTTGTTGGTAGTGCTTCCAGGCATGTTCTTTGAATTTTTCATTTTCCAATAAATCCTTCACACCATTTTTTTTCTGGTGTTCATGCTGACCTTTCAGTTGTTTATGTTCTTGGTAAATCGCATCACGTTGGGCTTCCCAGGCTTTTTTTCCAAACAGTAAGGGTTTGTTCTGGGTTAATTGGTTGTGTTGATCCACCAGGCTTTGCAATTTGTCATGACTTTGTTTGAGTCCGCTTTTCACGATGTCTTGGGCGAGCTGCTGACTAAACTCGTTTTTATGCTTTTGCAGCTTACCCAAGGTGTTTTCTGCCTTTTTAAGAACATCCTGCATAAAATCCAGGTCTAGATTCGCCTCTTTTGCGCTGATTTCGCGTTTTAGCACTTTGCCAAGGGTTTCCCTCTGTTTTTCTTCAAACAGGGCTTTTTCGTCAATTGGTGGCGTTTTAGCGCTATTCTTGATTTGGATCTGCTGTTCTGTTTTCAGTTTGCTGAGTTTTATCTCATTTTCAGCAATTAGAACGTCCATATTTTTGTCGTATTGCAACTGAGCCTGATTTCTCTGTTTGATTTCATCATTGCTTCGGCTGATTTCGGTTTCGATGCCTCTTCTACGTAGTTCGGTGACTTTCGGTCCTTCGTGCAGGGTGGCTTCCAGGCCATTCTCCTGGTCTTTGTAGCTGCGGTGGTCGACCCGGGCTGTGGATCCGGCCAGATCCAGGTGCACATTGCAGATATCGGCAAAGTGTTCACGCCAGTGCTCGATTTCTCCACTGTGTTTCTGATCGAGTTCCCGGGTTTTCTCTGTAAAACCTTCTGGCGTAAGTTTACGTGTGCTCATTAGGATATGGGCGTGATAATTGCGCTCATCACTGCCGGATCCGGTATGCGGTGCATGAATACAGGCATCGACTGCTACCTGATGTCTTTCCACGATGCTGGCACATAATTCTTCGAGCATGGCCAGACGTTGTTCCTGATTTAATTCACTTGGAAAAGCGATTTCAAATTCTCGGGCAACTGTCGAGTTTTTTCGGGTTTCCCGTTGTTCAACTTCGTTCCAGAGTCTTTCCCGGTTTTTTAAATGTTCTGGTGCGCCTTCGGGTAAATAAATTTCTTTATATTCCACACCTGTTTTTCGGCTGTAATCATGTTCTCGGCCCTCACGTTCACAATAGATCTTTTCACCTGCCCGATAGGCAATCGCAGCAGTAGCGGAACGCCCTGCTGATCGTGCTACGGTTTTGACTGAAAAGTGGTAAATCGCCATGCCTGTTTTTCGCTTTTAAATTTTCACGTAGTGAAATACAACCGTGGATACGGTTGTCGGGGTATTGGGGAGACCCCAATCGGACTTGCAAACGAAGTTTGCATAAGTGCGCTCTTCGAGGAAAACATTACTATACATATAGCACCTTGAATGCATATTCAAGTGCGCTTATGTTAGGGATGGTTTCCCAGGATGATGGTATTGGATTAATGAGCGTTACTGAAACACTAGACAGCAAAATTAAAGCCCAGGAAGAAAAGCTGAAACAGCTTAAAGCTCAAAGACAAGCAGCACTTGCAAGAGAACGTGCTAAAGAGAAAGAACAGGCTCGCAAGGACGATACCAGACGCAAGATTTTGATCGGATCCTGTATGTTGAAAATCACAGAAGATGATGAACAGGCTAGAACAAAACTGATTGCTCAGATGGATCGTTATTTGACGGATGAAAGAGATCGTAAGCTGTTTCATCTGCCGGCAGTTAATTACTAATTTTTTGAAAAGATACATAGGAAGTTGAAATGAGATTGCTAATTGCTTTAATTTTTCCCTGGCTGCTATTTTTCACCATAGGACGACCATTTGCAGGCATCATCTGTTTGGTACTCCAGATTACAGTTTTAGGCTGGATCCCGGCTGCCATCTGGGCGGTCTATGCTTTGTCGGAATACAAAACGGATCAAAAAATTAAAAAAACTTTAGGTTAAATAGATTTAATAAAGAATATTTATTTGAAATACTCTGCATTGGATTTTTAAAAATTATTTAATGTCAATCGTCAGACTTTAGCGTGAAAAAAATTAGAAAAATGTGCTCAAAGTCTGACAATTGCTCTTCTTTTAAATATATAAGATACTGTTATTAATGAATTTATTATAGTATTCAATACTTAGGACAGCGTATAAATGGCTAACTTATTACAAAAAATCTCATGGAATGAAAACCAATATCAGATGCCTGATATTTCGGGCTATTATATTGAACAAGGGAAAGATAATTACATTGCTGAATCAGGAATAGGTCATGAGTCCTGGAACTTTAATAAGTCAGAATTAATTGACGGAAAAGTTTATGGTTATTTAAAAGCTGATGTATCTACCTTATTCAATGAAAAACATAATATTTTCTTTTTTTCTAGAAATTTAAATAATGAATTATATCTAGTTGGCTACTATAAAGACTGTAAGTATCTTACCGAAAAAGAAAGAATTGAATTAAGAAAAAAAATGGTAGATTCAGGTCTCTTAGATAAGCGTATTAATCAAGCGTATCGTATTCTGAGAGAAGAACATGATTTTTCAGAATGGGCATGGGATGATGTAGAGGCTGAATTTGGATTCGAAATAAGTTCTTTTAAACTAGAAGTATTGCCCGAAAATGTATTCTTTTTTAAAGAAAAAATTCCATTTACTGAAGAAGAGTGGAAAGCCGCAACTGGTAAAGGATGGCAAGAAAGATATGGAAACTATTCAGTTATTCCAGATCTAGAGATTTTTAAGAATAAGGTCATGAAGGAGGAATTCGCTTAAACGTTAGCTAGGTTAGTACAGTAAGCTTATTTTCTTTAACTAAAGCCCGTTTTAAGAGCGGGCTTTAGTATTTCGCATAAGAGATTTTATGTTAAATAGAGAGATTCATTATTTCTTCAAAAATTAAAAAAACCGCCTATTAGGCGGTTTTTTATAAAATATTTCTAACTAGAGATATTTAAAACGGTAAAATTTGGTGGTTGATATATGATTTGTGTCTGGGAAAAAATCATCATTCCCGAAATTAAAAACATCAATATTGTTATTACAGAACTATATAATCGCATTCATTACTTATCAATCTTAATAGACTGACATGTTAGCCTTAGATTGTTACATTTACAATAAAATTTTGATTTTATTATGATTTTATCTCTTTTTATAAGTTTGATAAATATATATATAAGAAAACTTGATTATTTTTATTTTTACTGTATATTTAACTCAACTAGAAAAAAAGTCTTGTTTCGGTAAATCTTCCTTAAGTATCGCAGTTTTAGTCATAATCCTTCGTTTTTTAGATTTTAAGTTTCATTCTTTATTATTTTCCAAGTTATAATCGGTCAATAAAATGACTAAAAATTATTAAAAATTAGTAGGATATATTATGTCAAACTCAAATATTGTTAAAGGTACTGTTAAGTGGTTTAACGAAACTAAAGGTTTTGGTTTTATTCAACAAGAATCAGGTCCAGACGTTTTTGCTCATTTCAGCGAAATCGCAAGTTCAGGTTTCAAAACCTTAATGGAAGGCCAGCAAGTTGAATTCAGTGTAGCTCAAGGTCAAAAAGGACCGAATGCTGTAAATATTGTTGCTATCTAAGTAATAATAGACAGTAATAAAAAGCACTCATGAGTGCTTTTTTTATACTTTAAAATTTGTTTTACAAATTGAAAAATTTCTAAAAAATAGGATGTAAGTTGTTAAAATTAAATGATTTAATTGCAAAATCTAAAAATGGTACTGAAATTATTGTTTCATTAATTCCCCTTCATAAAATGCAAAATACACGTCAAGGTTCAAAAAAATCGAAGTAGGTAAAAGAGTCCTTCTTTCATCTGGAATCGAGGTTGATTTAAATTTGGATGGCCGTACATTTTACACTTCTTTAAATCAGCTATTTAAATTAAGTCATAAAGTTGCTTAGAGCCAACATCAACAAGCATTAAGAATTTGGGTAGATTTCTACCACTATAATTTTATTAAGGGGATATATATGTTTAAACAGACTCTCAGCGTAAAAGACCAGTTTGGGGTTAAACACGCTATCCAAGCAACAGTAGATCATCAGTTTGCCGATACGCAATCTCACTCGAATATAAAACATATCACTGTTGAGGGAGAAGATATTCGACCTAGTTTCGAAATGTTTTTCCAAAGTACTTTAAGTGGAAAAATTTTTAAAATTTTATAAATACTATTGTTAAAACTAATACGATATTGATTGTGCGAAACGAGAGCTCAAAGCTCTCGTTTTTTATGCAAAAACTGCTAAAATTCTTATACGCCATTGACGTACTTAAACCTATGCTATTCATTGAAACTAGTATTTTTACCAAGCAAATCAAAGAGCTTGTAAGTGATGAAGAGTATCGTCAGCTCCAGCAAGATCTCTTGGTACAGCCTGATAAAGGTGACTTAATCAAGAATGGCGGTGGCATTCGTAAAGTACGTTGTGCTCAGGGCAATAAAGGCAAAAGTGGCGGTATCCGTGTGATCTATTATTGGGTCACAGAAGATGATCAGATCTTTTTCCTGGTGGCTTATCCAAAGTCTGTGAAAGATAATCTGACAGATAAAGAAACCTCGATCCTGCGTCAATTAGTGAAGGAGCAATTTCATGGATAACAACTTATTTGATGACCTGGTTGCTTCAATCAAAGAAGCTGGTGCCATCAAACGCAATGAAATAAAAGCAAGCCGAGTCACAGCGCTTGAATTGCCAGATATTAAAGAAGTACGTGAGAAAACTGGCTTAACCCAGGCAGAGTTTGCTGCACGTTTGCATATCAGCGCGAGAACCCTACAAAACTGGGAACAAGGCCGTCGCTATCCGACTGGTCCTGCAGCGACTCTAATTCGCATTCTGGATGCCCATCCAACTCTGATTTAAAAATTTTAGATAATAAAAAACCCCAGCATCCTGCCGGGGTTTTTTATCGTTGCTGATTGTGCTGTTGTACCCTCTGGTCCATGTGCAATAACTTATAATTTTTGTTTTATGTTATGGAACTTCCTGTTCCTGATGAGTTCATCATAGGAAAGTTCCAGTATCCTAGATAGCCGCAAAGGGCCGAGATTCACGTAAGCCTGAGCGTACAAAATAGCCTAAATTTTATCCCCAGCAATTGGGGATAGTTTTGGAACCTGGATCCGTATGAAATGGGCATCGATTGCGATATCGATCGTTTTTTAATCAATTTTAATGGCAAAATGTTACAGATCCGCCTAAAAACTCACCAACTTATTACAAAAGCCAATTTTTGTGCATTTTGTGGTCAGGGTGAAATTTTTAAGTTGTTGATTTTAAAATTAATATACAAGTGTACTTCGTATAACGCCCATTATGTTAAATGGACTCTATTTTTAGGTTAAACTAAATTAATAAATTTATAGAAAGAGGTGAATTGTGGATAACACGGACTTTAAAAAACTTATGGAGAGGTCTGCAAAAATTAGAGAAAGGTATCATGAGTTAGAAAGATCTAATCATAATACTATTTGGTCAATTGAAGAGGATGCATTAGCATTTTTAACAGATGCAGGATTAGTAGGCCGAAATATTATGTCTGAACAAAATAGATGGCCAAAAAAAGATACAGAAACTGAGTTACCCCATAAAATAGGAGAATGCTTTTGGTGGCTTATTATTCTGTCTCAAAGAATGGGAATGTCTCCTGAGGCATTAATAAATGATTTTTTATCAAAAACAGAGAACCATCTTAATATTAAGTAATTGTTAGGTGTATCGGAATTAACATAATACACCTTATACGAAATTAAAAAATGGAGCCTAAAGCTCCATTTTTTAATAACTTTTTTTAAATTGCTAAGCGTAAATTCAGTGCTTTTACAACTTTAATCACAGTATCAAAACTA
>NZ_VPAW01000046.1:0-8456 GCF_013419055.1 Acinetobacter sp. YH12108
TTAGAGGAATAGCTACTCGATATGACAAGCTCAAAAGAAATTATCAAAGTTCTGTTGCCTTAGCCTGTATATTTTTATGGCTACCGTTATAGGGTTAATTATGAACAGTAAGTGTCAACAGACCCTATAAATTAGTAGGTTATTGAATATATCACTTCACTTGATTGATTGTTTCAATATTGGGTGAAGTGATAATAACTCTCAATCATAAAATATAATATAAATAACTGAATTTAATGCTATTACTATAATATTGATGATTTGATAGTTATAATAAGAATTATTCCCATATTTATCTATTACAATTATCGTAAAATGTGAATAAATATAGACTTTCTATTTACAAAAAATAGCTCATAATATTCTTAATGGCCCTTTTTTAGCCAAAGGAGAATGGTATGAAAGCATTAATATTGTCGGATGAAATAAACCAGTTTCATTGGTCGATGCTGAAATCTGTTCTTTTGGTTTTAAGCATTCTTCCAGCCAGCCAAGGAATTTTGCATTTATGGCAGACCACTGAAGGCAGCAGCCAGATTATGGTGGGTTTCTTTGCCATTAGCATGATGAGTACCTTATTCGTACTATGCTTCTGGTCAGCATTAAAAGCATCTGTCGTGCAGTTTAAACAAGAACAGGCTTCTGCATTTGAAAACGGTATTGTACAGGTCTATCGTTATATTCCAATGCTGTCACTGGCGAGCATGTTGTCTTATCTGGTGATCCAGTTTTAATAACATATAGATAAAAAAACCGAGGCATGAACCTCGGTTTTTTTATAGTTCCTCCCTTTTAAAAAGGGAGGCCGGGAGGGATTTAGAAAATTAATCCCCCTTCTTGCACCATATATGGCTCACCTTTTGCAAAAGGGCGCTTTTGAGAGAATTATCTTCTCGACTTAAAGCTGATATCCACTTTACGTGGGCGGAAGCGCCAACCTAGTAATAAGAGCAATACGGAGAAAATCAGCACTGGCCAGTCGCTGAGTTTCATGTAGAGCGTTTCACCCTGCATGGCGGGTAGCTCACCGCGGAGTATAGCTTCTTTATCCATAGGTGCACGTTTCACAATATGGCCATTGTGGTCGATGAACGCAGTTACCCCAGTATTGGTAGCACGAATAAACCAGCGACCATTTTCCTTGGCCCGCATTTGTACCATCTGTAAATGTTGCTGTGGACCGGCAGTGCCAGTAAACCAGGCATCATTAGATACGGTCACCAGAAAATCGCTTTGGCTGGCATTACGACGAGTCAGGTTTGGATAAGCCACTTCATAGCAAATTGCCGCACCTAGAGGATGGTTTTTCACATTTAATGGTTTCTGGATATCCGCACCACGCGAGAAACCACTCACCGAAGGGTCGTTTTGCAGAGCTGGCAGTACCCAGCTGAGTGCGCCAGAAAGTGGAATATATTCCCCAAAAGGCACCAGACGCTGCTTCTTATACAAACCACTCGACTCATTACCGGTCGCCATGATGCTATTGTAATATTTTGGCGTGCCTGCTTCCTGTGACTCAGCCAGATCCCAGAACGGAATACCTGTGACCCAAGCTGTTCCAGATTTTTCTGCCTGAACTTTCATGGCATCCAAGAAAGGTTCGATGTCGGTCTGGAACATCGGAATCGAAGATTCTGGCCAGACAATCAGGTCACGTCCCCATTCGGTCTTGCTCAGATTGGCATAGATCAGCAGGGTTTTTACCTGATATTCAGTTAACCATTTCAGGTCTTGGGGGATATTGCCCTGAATCAGAGAAACAGTGAGCGGCTTTTGATTTTTTTCTTGCACGAAAGTCAGTTGTGCTGCGCCCCAAGCACCCAATAACAAGAGTGCAGAAAGAACGATCCAGAAGACCCGTTTACTTAAAATTTCAACCAGCGCACAAGCTAGAACAATCACTACAAAGGACACCCCAAATACACCGAATAAAGGCGCATAGGCATCCAGATAGAGCTCAGTAAAAGCATAACCTGCAAAGAGCCATGGGAAACCGGTAAATACCCAGGTTTTGGCCCATTCAAAGATCACCCAAAGTGGGGCGAAGGTAAGGGGTGTTTCCGGGAAAAAGCGACGATAAATAAAAGTCTGAAGCGCAGTAAACAGTCCCATGACGATCGCCATGATCAGGATCATGATTACGCTCAGGAAAGCACTGGTATCGCCATACACATGAATAGAGGTATAGAGCCAGAATGCACCCACAAACCACAATCCAATCCCATAAGCCCAGCCAATGCCAAAGGCCTGTTTCGCACTACGACCACGGACGCAAGCATACAATAAAGCAGGAGACAGAATTGCCAGCCACCAGTAATGATAAGGTGCCAGTGCCAGGCTAAAAATAGCGCCGGCAAATAAGGCAATCAATACAGGATAAATTAAGGCTAGCTGCTTTTGCTGCTGGGCTGGATTTAATAGCTTATCGAAATATGCTCTCATTGGCGCACAGCTCGAATTAAACGAATAGAACGTGAATCTGCCTCAAGAATGGTAAATTGCCAGTTTTCCAGTTCAATCGTCTGACCTTCCAAATCATTTACCAGACCGATTTCTTGTAATAACAAACCGCCCATGGTTTCAACTTCATCATCGGAGAAATTGGCATCTAGCATATTGTTAAAATGCTCGATTGGCGTCAGCGCTTGTACTACCCAGGTATTGGCTGTCTTCGGGTCTTGATCCGGAACAATATATTGTGCTTCTTCATCCGCAATATCATGTTCGTCTTCAATTTCACCCACAATTTCTTCGAGAATATCTTCTAGGGTTACCAGGCCTGAAGTTGTACCGTACTCATCAATCACTACCGCAATATGAGTCTGGGTATTTTTCAGCATACGTAGAACCTGATCCGAACGCGCACTTTCCGGCACAAACAGCGGCTGACGCATCAAGGCACGAATATCGACTTTGGAAGAAGGCTCGGTCAGGAAAGGAAGCAGATCTTTGGCCAGTAAAATACCAACTACATTATCCGGTTGATCCGATGAGAACACAGGGAATCGCGAATGCGCAGATTCAACTAAAACATGCAGAATTTCCAGAAGTTGGTCATCTTCCTGCAAGCTAATCATGGACGTTCTTGGCGTCATGACTTCACGAATTTTGGTGGCCGGCAGATCCAATACGCCTTCCAGCATTGCAACAGTATCGGGTTCTAAAAATCGACGTGAATCTTGTACTAATTTTAGCAGTTCGTCGCGAGTTTCGGGTGCAGTTCCCAGCCATTTGCGTAAGCCGCGCATACCCCACGACGGGCCTGATTCCTCGTGCATGATCTTTCCTAAAGACTCTTAATATCTAAAAAAACGTGATTTTATCATACCGCAGAAAATACGCTTGTCTATTGTAATTATGCTGCGCAGACTTGATCGCACGGGTCAGTATGGTTTTGTGAATTGGCTCAAAGCGCGGGCTGCAATGCGATAGCCGCTTTATGCTAAAATAAGGCTGATCTTGAATTCCTGAGTCTGTCGATGTCTGAAGCCGAAATTACGCCAAGCCTGCAATTGAATACCCGTGGATTACGCTGCCCTGAGCCAGTGATGATGTTGCATCAAGCCATCCGTAAGTCTAAAGCTGGTGATGTAGTTGAAGTTTTTGCTACGGATAATTCAACTTTCTGGGATATTCCAAAATTTTGTATGCACCTTGGCCATGAACTGCTACTCCAAGAGGAGCGTCTGGATGAAAATGGCAATAAAGAGTTCCATTATCTGGTAAAAAAAGGCGGTTAAAAGATTTTTTTGGGCAGATGAGTGATTCATTTGCCCATATTATTGAAAGATTAAAATGAAAAGAAAGCTATTTTTTTGAATAGTTGATCTGCTTGAAATTCCTGATTTTCAGAAAATAAAAATTTTGATATTCAAGCCTCTTCCAGAATTACAGTGATGAATCGGAACCATGGCCAGACCAATGAATCTAGGCTGGATATAAATAATTCACTATAATGCCGCAAAAATATTTATAACAATTAAAAATGATAAAAAATCATATCGCTCAAGTATTAGAGCAATTGGGTCTTAGCGCACAGAAGCGTGCTTTGCTTGTTCAGTTTTCCCATCAAAAACTTAATTCTGAAGTTTTTCTGCAACGTATTGATGGCCAACATGTCCTGAATCAGGGACTAAAGATTGAGCTGATTTGTGTGTCGACTAATGCCTTGATTCCCCTTAAGGAATTTATTGGAATTCAAGTAGCGATAGATCAGGTCACGGATCAAGGACAGTTATTTCGCAGTTCCGGAATTATTACTGCAGCAACTCAGGGACAGAGTGATGGTGCATTAGTGCTTTATAAACTCACCCTGGAAGATGCAACGTCGCTATGGCATAAACGCCGTAATAGTCGTGTGTTCATGGACAAGAGTGTCCGAGAGATTACTGAAATCTTATTCAAAGAATGGCAGCGTAAGAGTCCATTATTTGCGGCTGCACTCAAGCTGGATTTATCCGGTTTGCAGCAAACTTATGATGTGCGTCCTTTTACTATGCAGTTGAATGAAAGCGACTATGACTTTTTAACCCGTTTATGGCGTAGTGAGGGGATTAACTGGCTGATTGATGAGTCTGAGCTTATAGTTGTGCATTCATCTGCAGCGATTGCAGCGCAAAAGCTTAGATTAATTGATGACAATAGCTACTACCAAGCTTTAAGCCGCAGAGCGATCCGTTTCCATCGTTCCAGTGCGACTGAACAAGAAGATAGCATGACCAGTTTTATTGCAGAACGACAGTTGCAGCCGACCGCTGTACATATCCAGCGCTGGCATGCCGGTCGCTTGAATCAGGAAGAAGGCATAGGTTCAGTACAAAGCAAGCACCAGCAGAGTCAGGTTCAGGATAATGCCAGCCTGGCATTGGAACAAGGCTGGAACATCAGTCCGGCATGGATCACTGATCTCAGGCATGCAGATCAGGCAACTCTAGCCTCGGATGCACAAATCGAGAAAATAAACCAAAATTTGCAGCATTTCTATGATGCACAGGCCAAACAATTTTTAGCAACATCCACGGTACGTGATGCCCAAGTGGGTTACTGGTTTCGGCTGGATCAGCATCCTGAAATTGACCAGCATCCAGCAGTAGATAAAGAATTTTTAATCATCTCTAGGAAATTTTATAACCAAAATAATTTGCCTAAAGACTTAAATGAGCAGGTTCATGCTTTAATTCAGCAAAGCTGTTGGCAGATGACAGAATCCAAGGACGCAGGTGAGTGTCAGGCCAACCAGCTAGTCTTGCAACGTCGCCATATTCACTTGGTTCCTGAGTATCAACCTTTATTGCAGCGGCCACAGGCCTATCCGCAATGCGCCAAGGTAGTCGGGCCAGAAGATGAAGAAATTTATGTGGATGAATGGGGGCGGATCAAAATCCGTTTTCTGTTCACTCGTCCGGATGACCATGCTCACGATGGTGGCGCAGGCAGCAATGACAGTGATACAGATTCAGCCTGGGTAGATGTTCTGACCCCGTGGGCAGGTATAGGTTATGGTGTCCGTTTCTTGCCACGCATTGGTGAAATTGTGGTCGTCGACTTTTTTGATGGCAATATTGATCGGCCTTTTGTGGTAGGTCGGATTCATGAAGGCCAACGTTCTCCGACGAAGTTTGATCAAAAAGGACAACTACCAGATACCAAAAAACTCAGTGGTATTCGCTCGCAAGAAGTACAGGGGCAAGGCTTTAACCAGTTACGTTTTGATGATACGACTGGCCAGATCAGTATACAGTTACATAGTAGTCAAGCTGCCAGTCAGCTCAATCTGGGTAACTTAAGTTATTCAAAAGAACAGGCTGAAAATGAAGGACGGGGTGAAGGCTTTGAACTTAGAACTGACCAATGGGGTGCAGTCCGTGCAGGTAAAGGGTTATTGATTTCGGCTCATAAACAGCAAGCCGCAGACGGTTCACATATGGATGCTGAACCAGCGAAAAGCCAGCTTGAATCAGGCTTGCAGATGAGCCAGGCGCTAAGTGATGTTGCTAAAAACCAGCAAACTGATCCGCTTGAAATCTTTGAAAATTTAAAAAGCTTTATTGAGCAAATTAAACAGCAAGATCAAGACAAAGCAGCTGCCTTTAAACAGGCAATTATGATTCTGACAGCACCAAAATCCATTGCACTGAGTACTCAGCAGGATATTTATTTGTCTGCGGAGGGTCAAATTAGCCACCAGGCAGCGGACAGTATTAACTTAAGTTCACAAAAAAATATTATTGGGCATGCCTCTTCTAAAGTGAGTCTGTTTGCAGCTCAACAAGGCCTAAGTGCTTATGCCGCAAAAGGGAAAGTTGAACTACAGGGGCAAAATGATGGGATGGATGTTATTGCACGCAAAGGTATCAAAATTGTCTCCACTGAAGATCAGATCGAAATTACAGCAGCAAAGAAAATTGTTTTAACTGCGGGCGGTTCTCAGGTTGAAATCAGTAGTGCCGGAATTTTGCCGACGACGGGTGGTCAGTTTGAGATGAAGGCAGGGCAGCATCAATTTTTATCAGGGGAAAAGACAATACATGATATTCCCTATCTTCCTGCCTCATATAATAGTTCCTATATTTTAGAGTTCGATGTGCGACATAAAATAAACAATAAATTATTAGAAAGCTCTCCAATTTTTAGTCTTATTGATTCTAAGGGGAATGTACGAACAGGAGAGGTTCCCAAAGATGGAATTATTAGAATTACCTCAAAAAATAAGGAAGAAAAATATACGGTTATGGTGCATAAATATGATGCAGAGATATCGGAGTTAGAAGAATGACTTATACGGCTCGTTTAAAAGTATCCTGTGATAATAAAGACCTTTTATCAAAATTAAGCTATACCTTACTAAATACGACAACTCAAAAAAGTTATGGAGGAAAAATTGATCCGAATGGTTGTACCAAAATCTATAGTTGCAATAAATTAGATTTAATCTTTGTAGAGTTAATTTTAAATAATTCAAAAATTGCCAGAGTGCGTGTTCCCGCACTAGAAAATGGCGAATTTAATAAATCGATATATAAATTAAAATCAACTACAGGTACAACAAAACAAGCAGAATTAAATAAAGTACCTGTTAAAGTTAAAAATGAATTAGAAATAGCACTTGAAGCCTTACATGGTACAGCACTTTACTTTAGTAATAACTTTTTAGATCATGATAGCTCCTTAAGAATTGCTTATATGAAAGCAATTAAAAAAATGAGTCATGATTACTTAAAGGATGTTGAAAATGGAAGAATGACTGTAAAAGATGCTTCGAAAGAGGCTCATACATTAAGAAATGATATCTTAGAACAGACCAGGAAAAAGAATTCTCCAATCGCGTTAGCAGTATCACAAAAAGAAAAAATAGCGGCTAAAAGCTTAGATCAATTCTTAGAATATTATGCATTGAAATTAAAAGATCCTGATAAATGGAAAAGACTGAAAGATCAGTCAAGACAAACCTTAGATCATTATGTAAAAGCATCAACAGGTACAAGAAATTCATATTTTCAGGCGCTTTCAACAGCAGATAAAAATAAAGTTTTTTATAGTGTAGTTAAAGGATCAGGGGCATCCCATGGAACTTTTGATAAAGCAGCAAAGTATATGAAACCACTAGGCAGAGTAATTGTCGTTATTTCAATTTCCTATGCTTGGTATGAGATTTTTTCAGCTGAGAATAAAGAAAAGGAATTTTATAAAGAAGCCGCAACCATAGGCTCAGGAGTGGCAGCTGGCGCTGTGGGTGGTGCTATTGCAGGAGGAATTTGTGGCCCCGGGTCTCCCATATGTTCAACAGTAGGTGTAATAATTGGCGGTCTAGCGGGAGGGTATGGAGTATATAAATTAGTTGAAGCTTATGATGAAGAGTTGGAAGCTTTTACAGAATGGACTTTATTTTAATTCCAGTAGGTAGCCTGTATGTTTAAGTTTTTAAAAAGGTTAGTAAGAAAAGAAGCTAATAAAAATTTAGATACGAGTAATTATAAAACTAAAATTAAAAATTTTAGCTTAGAGCATGATCAGATTGTGGGCGTAAATATAGATGATGTAATAATAAAAATACCTTATATAGACATAGTAAGGATATCTATTATGGTTTATGGGGAAGATTTACTCCCTCAACCAATCTGGACTGTGCAAACAATAAAAGACATTATTGATATACCGAATGAATTAAATAATACTGATAAATTATTTTTTGAGGTTCTTAATAAAAAATTAGATGGTTACAACTCAATTCAAACCCAAGAAGAAATATTAAAAGCTATGAATTGTACCCATAACAGCCTATTCCATATTTGGCAGCGCCATGATGCAGATAAAATATTTAAATCTATTAGGATCTGTTGACACTTACTGTTCATAATTAACCCTATAACGGTAGCCATAAAAATATACAGGCTAAGGCAACAGAACTTTGATAATTTCTTTTGAGCTTGTCATATCGAGTAGCTATTCCTCTA
>NZ_VPAW01000047.1:0-7953 GCF_013419055.1 Acinetobacter sp. YH12108
ATTGAAAATCAACTGAGAAATTTGACGATAATCAAAATACTGACCTGCAAAGAAGCGCTGCATACGTCGATAAAATGATTGTGGTAAACACTTGATGGGCAAGGCTTTAGATGCAGAAGAAAGATTACATGTTTGCTTTAAAATAATCACAAGCATGATGAGCGCAAAGCACTTTAAATGTGACTTGTTCCATTTTAGAGATTTGTTTAAGATAAGATATAACTCATTGAGATGTGTCATAGTATTCGTCGTTAGAAAACAATTATTGTGACATTATTTCAATGAGTTATCTATTTTTGTCGTGTACAGAGCGCTTCATCAGAAAACTGAAGGAACCTCCATTGAATCGAACTAATATTTTTTTTGGTGAATCGCATTCTGACTGGTTGCCTGTCAGAGGCGGAGAATCTGGTGATTTTGTTTTTCGACGTGGTGACGGGCATGCCTTCGCGAAAATCGCACCTGCTTCCCGCCGCGGTGAGCTCGCTGGAGAGCGTGACCGCCTCATTTGGCTCAAAGGTCGAGGTGTGGCTTGCCCCGAGGTGATCAACTGGCAGGAGGAACAGGAGGGTGCATGCTTGGTGATAACGGCAATTCCGGGAGTACCGGCGGCTGATCTGTCTGGAGCGGATTTGCTCAAAGCGTGGCCGTCAATGGGGCAGCAACTTGGCGCTGTTCACAGCCTATCGGTTGATCAATGTCCGTTTGAGCGCAGGCTGTCGCGAATGTTCGGACGCGCCGTTGATGTGGTGTCCCGCAATGCCGTCAATCCCGACTTCTTACCGGACGAGGACAAGAGTACGCCGCAGCTCGATCTTTTGGCTCGTGTCGAACGAGAGCTACCGGTGCGGCTCGACCAAGAGCGCACCGATATGGTTGTTTGCCATGGTGATCCCTGCATGCCGAACTTCATGGTGGACCCTAAAACTCTTCAATGCACGGGTCTGATCGACCTTGGGCGGCTCGGAACAGCAGATCGCTATGCCGATTTGGCACTCATGATTGCTAACGCCGAAGAGAACTGGGCAGCGCCAGATGAAGCAGAGCGCGCCTTCGCTGTCCTATTCAATGTATTGGGGATCGAAGCCCCCGACCGCGAACGCCTTGCCTTCTATCTGCGATTGGACCCTCTGACTTGGGGTTGATGTTCATGCCGCCTGTTTTTCCTGCTCATTGGCACGTTTCGCAACCTGTTCTCATTGCGGACACCTTTTCCAGCCTCGTTTGGAAAGTTTCATTGCCAGACGGGACTCCTGCAATCGTCAAGGGATTGAAACCTATAGAAGACATTGCTGATGAACTGCGCGGGGCCGACTATCTGGTATGGCGCAATGGGAGGGGAGCAGTCCGGTTGCTCGGTCGTGAGAACAATCTGATGTTGCTCGAATATGCCGGGGAGCGAATGCTCTCTCACATCGTTGCCGAGCACGGCGACTACCAGGCGACCGAAATTGCAGCGGAACTAATGGCGAAGCTGTATGCCGCATCTGAGGAACCCCTGCCTTCTGCCCTTCTCCCGATCCGGGATCGCTTTGCAGCTTTGTTTCAGCGGGCGCGCGATGATCAAAACGCAGGTTGTCAAACTGACTACGTCCACGCGGCGATTATAGCCGATCAAATGATGAGCAATGCCTCGGAACTGCGTGGGCTACATGGCGATCTGCATCATGAAAACATCATGTTCTCCAGTCGCGGCTGGCTGGTGATAGATCCCGTCGGTCTGGTCGGTGAAGTGGGCTTTGGCGCCGCCAATATGTTCTACGATCCGGCTGACAGAGACGACCTTTGTCTCGATCCTAGACGCATTGCACAGATGGCGGACGCATTCTCTCGTGCGCTGGACGTCGATCCGCGTCGCCTGCTCGACCAGGCGTACGCTTATGGGTGCCTTTCCGCAGCTTGGAACGCGGATGGAGAAGAGGAGCAACGCGATCTAGCTATCGCGGCCGCGATCAAGCAGGTGCGACAGACGTCATACTAGATATCAAGCGACTTCTCCTATCCCCTGGGAACACATCAATCTTACCGGAGAATATCGTTGGCCAAAGCCTTAGCGTAGGATTTCGCCCTCTCCCGCAAACGACCCCCTTTTATCTACACTAGATTTAAAACAGTTGAACGTATGAAAGAAGCTGTTTCTCAAAATATTCAATCAGACAACTTGAGCCATCAAAACGCCATCAAGAACAAGGAAGAACAAAAAGCCCGAATTAAAAAATTCCGTGATCAGTTAGAGATCGGGACGATCTTATATACCTCATGGGGATATGAGCAAACAAATGTAGACTTCTATCAAGTTATTGAGAAAAGCCGGGCATATTGTGTCATCCGTGAACTTAAACAGGCTTATGATGCAACAGGTTCAATGCAAGGTTATGTTGTGCCTTTACCGAATGAATTTACCAGCAAAGAGCCAATGAAAAAAAAGATCATGGATAACTATATCGTGATTCATCAGTCTGCAAATGCAACAGTATTAGATTTTGAATTATTGCCGACAGGTACAAAAGTTTATAAACGCTGCTATACATCATCATACGCATAAAACAGTTGACCCCCTGAAGGGGGTCAATTCACTACAGAGGAAAATATGAAGCATTCAAAATTAATATATAAAGATTGGCAATTATATTTAAGGCTCTTATTTGAAAATAAATAGGGGTAATAGTCACCCGCATTTTTTTGATGTTTAGATTTCTAATGCTTCAAAAAAATGCGGTTCATTGCGTATCATATAATGAATATTAAGGAACTGAAAAAATGAATAATGCTCAATTCAAAATTGAATGCTTCAGAAATGGTTTATATAGCCCAGAGCAAATAATTGAATTTTACAAGGTAGTCCACACGGAAGAAACTAAGTACAATAGCCGTGATGCTCAACTTTGGATTAATGGGAAAAGCTCTAGGGAATATCAAATTGACCCTAAAGCAATTCAAATTGTAGATATGCTTAATGCAATCAGATCGGAAGTAATTGCAAAAGAAAAAGAGCGTATAGAACTTGGCAATCCAAGATATAAATATCTATTCAAAGGTGAACAAGCACTATGGTCGGAGCATCAGGAATTTATAAATTTACCTGTCAATTTTTATAATTCAATAATGGTTGAGCTAGGTAAAAAAGATTTAATTTATTTTGAATTTTCAAAAAAAGATATTGAATCCTAAACGATAGAGCAGAGCAAAGTGTCTACTTTGCGAACTGAAAAATCTGAAAAATCCTCCCTTCTCTGATTACTGTTGAATGGGGCAAGCGAAGCAGACAAAATCTGTGATTTTGGCTAGCTGACCGCAGACCCGCAACTACTTCCATGTTACCTATAAGCGGGATTAACAAAGCAATCCCGCAGGGTTGCGACTGAAAAAAATTAAATTATATTTTTACCAGTTTGAATATTCTTTAATTTGTAGAGCCTGAATTATCAACTAGAGTTGATTTAGATTTTTTTGATTGTTCCCGATCAGCAATAAATTTGTCACCAGCAATTTTTAAACTGTCAAAATGTTGGGGATTGGATTTATATGATTCAAGAGCCTTTAAAAGAACACCAGTAATAATTCCTTTATCTTCAGTTGGGAAATCTACTATTTCAAAAAGCGCACCAATTGAAATTAATTTATGTTCACGTTTTTTGCGATCTTTAACTTGAGCAGCTTGAGCATCTTTTTTCAAACTAGCTAAAAGTTTTTTTTCATCTTCCTTAATTTTTTCTAATTCTAAACGTGCTTTATGTTTTTTAAATTCATTTTTCATTACACGTTCAAATGAACTAATTTGCTGCTTTGTTGGTGAGCCTGATTCAATACTTTTAACAAGTGACAAAATTAAATCTTCAGTTTGGTTTCTATTCTCTAATCCCTTCAAACGAGAGATTTCATCAGTTACAAACTTTTTTTGATCTTCAGTAAATTTTAGATTTTCGATAGCCATTGCCACTTCCTCATTGTCAATATTTTTAAATCATAGCATAACTAAAAATAGAGGAAATCTATTACAGCACTAAACAACAAAAATCATATTAAATTATTAATTTCTGACTTTTACAATTAAAGAAATATTTATTCTGAGTATGACTTGAATTGAAAAATATTTAGCCAGGTGATCATTTTTTATAGGATTTTTAAAATTTTAAAATTGGCTTTCAGTCCTTTAGTTTAAAAAATATCCTAATGTCTATCTAATAACAAAAAATTACAGTTTATAGCTTAAAAAAATCCTTATTAATCGTGTCACTTATAGACCCTCAGATTTGGGGTTTCTGAACTATGGGTTATCACCTTGTAGCGAATATATATTGAAGTTATCATGACAACAGCAGTTGGAATGCACGCTTCCGCGTTTCTCTCCGAGAAACAAAAAAAGCAGATTCAAAATAGGCGAATTATGGCGATTTATCACTTATCAGTTAAATCAGGTAGGCAATACGGTTCTTCGGGAAGTCGAGGGGCAAGCCATTACGCTTATATAAATCGTGAAGGTAAATACAAAAGAGAAGATTTAGAAAATATAAAATCAGGAAATTTACCAAATTGGGCTAAAGATGCTGCTCATTTTTGGAAGTCAGCAGATAAGAACGAACGCATTAATGGACGTATTTATACTGAATTGGAAATTTCATTGCCTAGAGAATTGAATAAAGAACAACGTGAAGAATTAGTACAGGAATTTGTAGATAAGACTTTAGGTAAAAACTTCACATATTCCTATGCAATTCATAGCCCATTAGCAAGTGATGGTGAACAAAATCCTCATATTCATTTGATGTTTAGTGAAAGAAAATTAGATGGTATTGATCGTGATGAAGTACAACACTTTAAACGCTACAATCCGACTAATCCTGAAAAGGGCGGGGCAGGTAAAGATCGCTATTTTTCATCTAAAGTTTTTGTGGCAGATACACGCTTATCATGGGCTAACCATGTAAACGATTTTTGCGAAAATTTAGGTCTTGATGCTCGTATAGATCATAGAAGTTATAAGGCTCAGGGGCTTGAATTATCCAGTCAAAACTTCAGGGCTGATTATGTTAGTAATCATAAATATTTCATTAATGAAAATATAAAAAATATACGTCATCAAAATGGCGAAATTATTATTGAGCGTCCTTCGGAAGTTATTAGAGCTTTAACTTCTAATCAGTCTGTATTTACTGCCCGTGATCTTGAGCGTTTTGTTATGGCTCATACTGACAGTCAAGAACAATATCTTAAAGCCTATGAAGCTGTAATGACTTGTCCTGATATGGCAATGTTGTTTGGGAAAGATAAGGTTGTATTCTCATCAAAAGAATTGGTCGGAATTGAAGATTCTATTACTGCATTTATCTACAATGCCAATGAGCAAAGTCGAGTACAGAAGCCATTTAATTTAACTGAAAAATTCACTTTAAATGCTGTAAAAATTGCTGATAAAAGAACATTCAATAGAGAGCAAGAAGCAGCCTATTATACTTTGACTTCTACTGATCGAATCTCATTGCTAAATGGTTCGGCTGGTACTGGTAAGTCTTATGTTCTTAGTGCTGTTTCTGAAGCCTTCAAAACTTCAGATTATAAAGTTCATGGTATTGCTTTGCAGGCAATTACAGCTAGAGCTATTTCTGACGATTGTAATATTCCAAGCAGTACAATTGCTTCATTCCTTGCCCGATATGAAAGTGGTAATTTTGAGATCAATAATAAGACTGTCTTGATCTTAGATGAAGCGGGGATGGTCGGCTCAAGAGACATGCAAAAACTTCTCATGATCGTAGAGAAGCATGATGCTCAAATAAAACTTGTTGGTGATAGTTATCAGTTAAGTGCTGTTAGTGCTGGTTCTGCTTTTGCTCATATTCAAGATAACCTTGATAAGAAAAATATTGCTTCATTAGAAAATATACAACGACAAAAATATGCGAAGGAATCAGAGAAAATGATTGAAGCATCTAAGTTGTTATCTAAGCATGAAGTTGACAAAGCATTAGATATTTATAAGACCATTAATGCTGTTAATGAATATGAATCTCACGATCTAGCACTAGCCAAAACTATTAAATCTTGGAGTGAAGATTCTAGCGAAAATAAGTTAATGCTTGCTCATTCAAATAATGATGTGAATGAATTAAACCGCATGGCAAGAAATGTATTAATTAAAAATGGTCAACTTTCTGCTACTGGTAATCATGTTAAAACTGCTTTCGGTGATATTGAAATTACTGTCGGAGAAAAAATTGTATTTAAGCAGAATGATTCAAAATTAAAAGTTAGCAATGGTGAAACAGCAAAAGTAATCGGTTTTGAAAAAGATAATCTTAATAACATTAAATTTATGATGGTTCAGTCAGATAGAAATAATGAGATCATTAAAGTAGATTTAAATGAATACAACCAATTTAAATATGGTTATGCAAATACTATTCACTCATCACAAGGTATGACTGTTGATAATGCCTATATTGTGGCGAGTGAGAACATGAATGCTAATTTAACTTATGTTGCTTTGACCCGACATAAACATAATGTCGAAATTAATTATTCTGCTATGTCGTTTACCACGAATGAAAAAGAATTCGTTAAACGTCCAGATGGGAAAATCTCATATGATCAGAATTACAATCCTGTTGAAAAAGAAGTTACACCTTTTGAAAACTTCAAAAAAGTTCTAGGACGATCAGAAAAGAAAGAATTTTCTACAGACTTCACTTTAGTAGACAAGCAAGAAAAATTGATCAAAGCATATCTGCAAGATCACCGCCACCATATTGAAGATAAGCGGGAGATATACGGAATTAACTCGAAGATACATGCTTTAACTTCAGAGAATCGTACATTCACGAAGGAAGAAATTGTTACCGAGGTTCGTGCGAATCTTAAATCTAAATCTATTTTAGGTGATGAGATCGGTAGCATTAGAGGTATGAAAATTGCAAAAGGTGAGCTTCTCAAACTTGAGGAAGGGTTACAGATCAAGACTGGATTCTTTAAGAAAGAAACCTTTGAGAAGGGAACAGAATTAAAGGTTCTTGATGCCTACAAGATGAAAGATAAACCAATGATTAAAGCTCGAATCAATGATATGGAATATGAGATTCCATTTGAAAAACTTTCTGTTAAGTATTCAGATCGGTACTTCACAGAGTTTAAAGATCAGAGCGCACACCGTTTTACTGCCCGCAATAAAACTGAAGTTTATAGCGAGTACCGTGAGCAGTTATTGAAGCAAAAGATTACTGCACCGGAAGAAAATTTGAATGCTCCTAATCACAAGATGAAGCTGCAAAGCAATCTTAATACTACCCCTAGAAATACACCTAGAATCTAACTTCACCTGGCATAAGCAAGTGAAAATAACAAACCATAAAAGACTTTTTAATGAGTAAAGATGATCATGATAAATTTGTATTATTCCTGATAGTTGTAGGCTTTATCGTGTTAGTTGTTTGCGGTCTTGCGTGGCAGGGAGCAGGCATCTTTAACTTGCCTTTCACAGTGATGCTATGGACTATCATTAGATTAATTATCGTGGTATCGCTTGTATTTATTACTGGAAAATTCGGTCTATCAAGAGAGTTTACTTTCCCCGCAGCAGCAGTAGGTTTAGCTTTTAGTTTATTCCCTGTCCTTGATCATATTGCGTTAGGTTATTCTGCTAAAAATTTCTATGAAACCACTAATTTTATGGGGCAAACGGTTCGGGAATTTGGTGCCAGTAAAATTACGGTCTGGTGGGGTTCGATTTATGCCAAAATAGCCTATGCTAGCCTTGCAGGTTTAATTGGATATGGTGTTAAGGTCGCCACTGATGATTAAAAAAGAAAAACCAACTTGAAGTTGGTTTTTTTGGCACTGTTGCAAATAGAGATTTGAGTCGATGATGTTCCCTTTAAAAAGTACTTAGAGACCGAAAACCCTGTTGATTAGACACACTTCACCCTGAGGCTGACCATAATAAAATGACGATGCTTGTCC